>NZ_JAIQLH010000016.1 GCF_020037025.1 Streptomyces huiliensis
ATCGCGGCGCCGAGCGGTCCACCCGCCCTGCCCGCGAGCGGCCCCGCCCCGGCCGGGAGTTCCGGCCGGAACTCCCGGCCGGGGCGGGGCCGCTCGCGGGCAGGGCGGGTGGACCGCTCGGCGCCGCGATGGCCTCGGAGATGGACCCGCCCACGTGTCTGCTCCCGTCGTCGCGCCTGGTCCGGCCGCCCTTTTTTCGCATTACGCGACAACGGGGAGCAAGCGCGACGTTTTACCCGGGAGTTCGGCCGTGCGGGCTTTCCGCCGGTCGGAGGCGTTGTGACGGCCCGGCCGGGGGCCGGGAAAACCACTCGAACAGGTGAGGCCGCAGGTCAGCCCGCGGCGGCGGCACCGTCGCCCTTCTCCACCTCAGCGGCGAGCCGCTCCAGGAAGGCGTCGTGGATCCGGGCCAGCCCCTTGGGCGCGAAGGCCCGCTCGAAGAAGCCGCCGATGCCGGTGGCGCCGGTCCAGGTGGTGCTGACGACGACCTTGGCCCGCCCCTCACCGGCGGGCGTGACGGTCCAGGTGTTCACCATCGTGGAGTTCCGGTCCTTCTCCACCAGCTGCCCGGAGGACGGCTCGGTGACCTCCAGCAGGCAGTCCCGGACGCGCTTGCTGGTGGCCTGGAGCTTCCAGTGCACCAGCGTGCCCTCGCCGTCGCCGCCCTCCCGGACCTCGTACTCGCTGTACTGCTCGGGCAGCAGCTTGGCACGGGTGCCGCTGTAGTCGGCGAGCGTGTCGAACACCTCCTCCGGGTCCGCCGCGATGATCCGCTCGGTGGTGGCCTCGACCTGGCCCATGACTTGCCCTCCGGGATGACGATATGTGCAGCAGCCCGCGTGCCCGCGGGTGCGGGCAAAGCCAATCACCATCGCCACACCCGCCCAAATCGGAGTGCGCTCGTTCCGCGTACATACCGACGTTTCCGTCTGCGGACGTCCCCGGCCCGCTAACGTGCGTTCATGGTGCGCATACGGAGAATGACCGACGCAGACGTGGACACCGTGGCGGAGATCCGGGTCGCCGGCTGGCGCGAGGCGTACCGGGGACTCGTCCCCGACGCGTACCTCGACGCCATGGACCCGACGGCGGACGCCGCCACCCACCGCGCACGCCGGGCGGCGGCCGAGTCCCCGGCGGTCGAGCTGGTCGCCGAGTCCCCCGCCGACGGCGTGACCGGCTGGGTCTGCCTCGGCCCCTGCCGCGACACCGACCTCCCGGCGCCCGCCGGCGAGCTCTACGCCCTCTACGTGCGCCCCGCGCTCATCGGCACCGGCGTGGGCCGCGCCCTGTGCGCCGCCGCCCTGGAGAGCGCGCGGGAGCGCGGCGACGCCCGCCTGGGCCTGTGGGTACTACGCGAGAACGCGCGCGCCCGCCGCTTCTACGCTCGGGCCGGCTTCGCGGCGGATGGCGCGGAGCGGGTGGATCCGGTGGACGGGGAGCCGCTGAGGGAGGTGCGGTATGTGCGGGGGTTGTGAGGGGGCACCCCGGTCCCGCCCCTTCGCCGTTTCCTGGGGCTGTGCCCCAGACCCCCTTTTCGCGGCTCCGCCGCTCGTCCTCAAACGCCGGACCGGCTGAAAGTGGGCGCTCAGGCACCATCCAGCCCGTCCGGCGTTTGAGGACAACCGCGCGAAGCGCGGTTTCAGGGGGTCTGGGGGCTTGCCCCCAGGAATCGGCGAAGTGGGGGTACCCCCTCTGGGGGAGGGACCGGGGCGCAGCCCGCCGCAGGCGGACCTCAGGCGCGGGGCACGTTGCGGGCCCGGACCGTCGGGAGGGGCCGCCCGTTGAGCCGGGCGAGCGCCACGACAGCCGCCGGCCGCAGCCGTTCGTGCTCCCGCGCGGCGACGAGAGTCGCCTCGGCCCGCCGATCACCAAGCAGCCCGAGCCCCTCGACACAAGCCCGGGCCACAGGCCAGCAGTGATCCCGAGCGGCAAGCAGCCGCTCCAGCGTGGAGAGAAGAGCGGGCACGGACTCGGGCGCCCGCAACTCGGTGAGCAGCCGCACGGGATGGACCGCGTAAGCGGTCCGCAGCGGATTGGTCGCGAGAGCGGCGGCGGCGCGGGCCGTCCGGGGATCGCGGAGCCGGGCGAGGACGTGGGCCGCGGTCGCGCACCGCACCGGTTCGCGGTAGTTGAGCAGGAGGACCAGGGTCTCGAAGGCCCGCCGGTCCCCCTGGACGCCGAGCGCGAAGGCGGCGATCTCCCGCGCCCAGAGCGGCTGTTCGGGAGCGACGAGCACCTCGGCGAGCTCATCCCGCGCGGCCCGCCCGTCCGTGCGCGCGAGGGCCAGCAGCCGTTCGTACGCCGTGAACTCGGCCGGGGAGACCAGTTCGGCCCGTACCCGCTTCAGCAGTACGCGGAATTCCTCTTCCATTCCCGCTCCTCCCCGAGTGGCCTGTACCACATACTAATTCGGGCCCCCGCCCCCTGGCGCTCGCGGTTACCGGTGAGTTAATCTCCCGGCACGAGCCGCACCCCGGCTCGGGCGGCCGGTGACGCGGCCGTCGTGGCGCCGGCCCCGCCGGTGCCGCCCGCCGGTTCGGCACTCCAGTACGGCACGGCCCCGGGACAGGGCCTGCCGGTCGCGCAACTCCTCCCCCGTGGACGCCCTTTACCCGCCCGCGGAAATCCTTAAGGCCGCCGCGCCCGCCGCAGGGACGCGTCGCGCCCGCGTACCCGGCAGCGTCGCCGGGACGCCCTCCGACCCGTTCCCCGCGCCCGGGAAACACCCACTGGAGTCCCGCCATGGACCGTCAGTCCCCTGCCTCCACCCCCGCCCCCCTGAGGTCCGTCGCCGTGGTCGGCCTCGGCACGATGGGTTCCGGCATCGCCGAGCTCCTCGTCCGGGCCGGCCGCGAGGTCGTCGGCATCGACGTCAGCGCCGAGGCGGCCGCCCGGACCGTCGAGGCCCTCACCGCCGCCACCGCCCGCGCCGTCGCGCGCGGCAGGCTCACCGAGGACGAACGCCGGTCCGCCCTGGCCCGGTTCCGCACCTCGGCCGACCTCGCCGACGCGGCCGGCGCCGACCTGGTCATCGAGGTCGTGCCCGAGGACTACGCGCTGAAGCACGAGGTCCTCACCGCCCTCGACCGCATCGTCGCGCCCACCGCCATCCTGGCCACCGGCACCAACGCCCTCTCCGTCACCCGGCTCGCCGCCGACTCCGCCCACCCCGAACGGGTGCTCGGCCTGCACTTCTTCAACCCCGCCCCGGCCATGAAGCTGGTCGAGGTGGTCTCCTCGGTGCTCACCGCGCCGAGCGCGGTCGCCGCCGTCACCGAGCTCGCCCGCGACCTGGGCAAGGAGCCCGTCCCGGTGGGCGACCGGCCCGGATTCGTCGCGGACGGGCTGCTGTTCGGCTACCTCAACCAGGCCGCCGCCATGTACGAGTCGCGGTACGCGTCCCGGGAGGACATCGACGCCGCGATGAAGCTGGGCTGCGGTCTGCCGATGGGGCCGCTGGCGCTCCTCGACCTGATCGGCGTCGACACCGCCAGGACCGTCCTGGAGGCCATGTACGCGGCCTCGCACGACCGGCTGCACGCCCCCGCCCCGATCCTCGGGCAGCTCGCCGCCGCCGGGCTGACCGGCCGCAAGGCGGGCCGCGGCTTCTACACGTACGCGGCGCCGGGCTCGTCGGAGACGGTCCCGGACACGGAGACGCCCGGCACCGCGGAAGGCGGGAAGACCGCCGGCCGCCCGGTGCGCTCCGTCGGCGTCGTCGGCTCCGGGACGATGGCGAGCGGCATCGCCGAGGTCTTCGCCCGGGCGGGCCTCCCGGTCGTGCTCGCCGCCCGCACGGCCGACAAGGCGGACGGCGCCCGCGCCCGGATCGCGGCGTCGCTGGCCCGCTCGGTCGACAAGGGCAGGATCACCGCCGGGCAGCGGGACGCGACCCTGGAACTGATCACTCCGGCCGGTTCCCTGGACGCCCTCGCCGACGTCGACCTGGCCGTCGAGGCCGTGGCCGAGGACCTCGCCGTCAAGCGGGAGCTGTTCGCCACCCTCGACAAGGTCTGCCGCCCCGGCGCCGTCCTCGCCACCACCACCTCCTCGCTGCCGGTGATCGCCTGCGCCCGGGCGACGTCCCGTCCCCAGGACGTCGTCGGCATGCACTTCTTCAACCCGGCACCCGCGATGAAGCTGGTGGAGGTGGTGCGGACGGTGCTGACGGCGGACGACGCCCACGCCACCGTCCGCGAGATCTGCGCGGCCGTCCGCAAGCACCCGGTGGACTGCGGCGACCGCGCCGGGTTCATCGTCAACGCGCTGCTGTTCCCGTACCTCAACAACGCGGTCAAGATGGTGCAGGAGCACTACGCCTCGCCGGACGACATCGACACCGCCATGAAGCTCGGCGGCGGCTATCCGATGGGCCCCTTCGAACTCCTCGACGTGGTCGGCCTGGACGTCTCGCTGGCCATCGAGCGCGTCCTGCACCGCGAGTTCCGCGACCCGGGCCTGGCGCCCGCGCCGCTGCTGGAGCACCTGGTCGCGGCGGGCTGCCTCGGACGCAAGACGGGGCGCGGCTTCCGCGAGTATGCGCGGGCCTGACGCCCCGGGCGGGCGGGACGCGGCGGCGGACCGGGGCACCGACCGGGACACTGGCCGGGGCGAGGGCTGGGGCGGCCTGCTGGAACCGGCCGGCGGTCCGTCCCCGCACGCCCGCGCGGGCGCGTGTTACGTTCCCCACATGTCCCAGCCCGCCAAGTCCGTCCGCTCCCCGCGCGGGACCGCCGCCCGGAGCTCCGAGGAGCCCGGACCGCCCGGCCCGCGCCCGTCGCCGTCCTCCCCCGCCGCCCCGGAGGCCACCGGCTCCGGTCGCGCCGCCGCCCAGCGCCTCACCATGCGGCGCAAACTCGCCGCCGCGGCCATGGAGTTGTTCGCCGCCAAGGGGTACGAGGCCACCACCGTCGACGAGATCGCGGCGGCGGCCGGCGTCGCCCGCCGGACCTTCTTCCGCCACTTCCGCTCCAAGGAAGAGGCCATCTTCCCCGACCACGACGACACCCTCGTCCGCGCGGCCGGGGTCCTCGACGCCGCCCCCGCGCACGAGAACCCGCTCGACACGGTGTGCCGCGGCATCAAGGAGGTCATGCGCATGTACGCGGCCTCCCCCTCCGTCTCCGTGGCCCGCTACCGCCTCACCCGCGAGGTCCCCACCCTCCGCGAGCGCGAGATCGCCTCGGTCGCCCGCTACGAACGCCTCTTCACCCGCTACCTCCTGGGCCACTTCGAGGAGGGCACCCACCACGACGACGACCCCCTCCTCGCCGAGGTCGCCGCCTCCGCCGTGGTCACCGCCCACAACCACGTCCTCCGCCGCTGGCTCCGCAGCGGCGGCGAGGGCGACGTCGAGGCCCAGCTCGACCACGCGTTCGCCATCGTCCGCGAGACCTTCGGCAAGGGCATCGGCGCGGGCCGCGCCCCCCTCCCGTCCGGCCCGGTGGCCACCGCGCAGACGGAGGGCGAGGTGCTGGTCGCGGTCGCGCGGACGGACGCGCCGCTGGGGGACGTGATGGCGGCGATCGAGAAGGTGCTCAAGAAGAGCTGAAGGTTCTCAAGAAGAGCTGAGAGGCGGGCGGGTGCCCCTCAGCGTGCCGGCCTCCCGCTTACGGGCACCCCTTCACGTGCGGGCCTCCCGCTTACGGGCACCCCTTCGCGAGTGGGGCACCCCCCAACTCCCCTGCCGGACACAGCACTACGCCGCGCGCACCGATTCGCCGCCCTCCGCCACCGGCAGGTCGCGCGGCGCGCGGCGGGCGATCACGGCGTGGGCCGCCTCCGCCGTCACCAGCCCGGCCGCGATCAGCACGGCGCCGACCGGGCCGAGCCAGTGCGCGCCGTACCACGCCATGCCGGCCTGCCCGACCAGGGGAGCGACCGAGACGCCGACGTAGACCGTTGCCGAGGCGAGGCCGGTGAGCAGGGGGGCCGCCGCCGGCATGGCGGAGATCAGCCGGTGGGTCTGCGGCGCCAGAAGTCCCCATCCGCACACGCCCCATACGAGGAGCGCCACGACGGTGGCGGGCAGGTTCGTGCTCGTCCAGGGCAGCAGGGCGAAGTCGGCCGCGGCCACGACGATGCAGGTGTTGATGACGCGACGACCGCCGACGCGGTCCGTCAGTCCTCCGGAGCCGAGCGTTCCGACGGTGGCGGCGAGGCCCCACACGAACAGCAGGGCCGCCAGCGTGGTGCCGCTGCCGCCGGTGGCGCGGTCGAGGCTCTCGCCGATGAACGAGTAGACGGTGTACAGGCCGGTGTAGACGAGAAGGCTCGTGAGCAGGGTCAGGCCGACGCGGCGGTCGGCGAGCGGGGCGACGCGGGTGCGCAGCGAGACCGCGGGCGGCGTGGGGACCGGGGGCAGGAGCAGGGCGGTTCCGACGGCGGCGAGCACGCCGAGGGCGGAGACGAACACCATGGTGGCCCGCCAGTTGCCGCTGACGCTGCCGATCACCGTGCCGAGGGGGGAGCCGAGCGCGGTCGCGGCGCTGAGGCCGGTCATGACGGTGGCGATGGCGCGGCCCCGGCGTTCCGGCGTCGCGAGCGCGGCGGCCGCCGCGACGGCGGCGGGGGTGACCATGGCGCCGCCGAGCCCGGCGAGCGCCCGCCCGGCCAGGGCCACGCCGAAGACGGGGACGAAGGCCGTCACGAGGTTGCCGGCGGTGAAGACGGTGAACCCGGTGAGGAAGAGCGCGCGGCGCGGCCGGCGCGTGGTGCAGGCGGCCATGACGGGGCCGAGGACGGCGTAGGTGAAGGCGTAGGCGCTGAGCAGCCATCCCGCGGTGCCGACGGAGACGCCGAGGGAGTCCGCCGCGTCCGGGAGGATGCCGGCGATGACGAAGCTGTCGGTGCCGATGGCGAACATGCCGGCGGCGAGGACGAGGAGTGACCGGTACACGGGGAGGGGACCTCCGAAGGTTGCTGTAACTGATTTGGTTACGACACAGGGCCGAAAGAAGGCCGGCCCACAAGGACCGGCCGTCCGCGACTTCCGCGCGGCGCACGCCGCTTGAACGCCAGGCTCAGGCCATCGTCTCCCGCAGCACGTCGGCCACGGTGACGGCCGACAGCTCCGCCTTCATCGACCGCTCCGCGCGGTCGTACGCCTCCCGCAGCACGGGCGGGATGCCGCGCCCGACGGGGCAGAGCTGGTTCGGCGGGGTGGAGTGCAGCGCGATGAGCGGTTCCGGCTCGACGGCCAGGTAGACGTCCGCCAGCGTGATCGTCTCCGGGGCGCGCGTCAGCCGCCAGCCCGCGCGCTGCCCGCGCTGCGAGTCCACCAGCCCCGCCGCACGCAGACTGCCGAGCGTGCGGCGGATGACGACGGGGTTGGTGTTGACGCTGTCGGCGATCTGGTCGGACGTCACGAGACCGTCCGGCCGCTTCGGGCAGACCAGCGCCATCCAGGCCAGCGCGTGCGCGGCCACGGTCGTACGACTGCTGACGCTCATGGAACTCCCGTCGTCCCGGGGCGGACGGCCGGTCGGCCCGCCCTGTCGCAACTGATTCTGTTACAACAGGGCCCCGGACGTCCAGCCCCACCGGACGTCCAGCCCCACCGGACGTCCAGCCCCACCGGACGTCCAGCCCCACCGGACGTCCGGTCTCACAGGACGTCCGGTCTCACAAAACGTCCGGTCTCACATGCACCTCAGTAGCCGATCGTGAACCGCCGCTGGACGAACCGCGGCAGCTCCGCCTCGTCCACCAGCGCGACGGCCGCGTCCTCCACCGAGATGCGGCTGCGCCCGTCCGCGTCCAGCACCGGCTGGTCGCCGCCGAGGCGGAACCTGCCCGTGCGCGGCCCGGGTGTGATGTCCTCGGCGGGACTGAAGTACGTCCAGAGCCGGTTGGACGTGCGCAGCACGTTCAGCGCGTCCCGGTGGCCGCGCACCGCCGCCGCGTAGGACCGGGGCAGCCCGAGCCGGTCGAGACTCTCGTTCAGGTGCTCGTCCGAGTCGGCGTGGACGAGGCCGGGCTCGACCTCCAGGCTGCCGGCTCCGCCGATCACGATCAGCCGGGTGCGGGGATGCCCCGCCAGGGCCTTGAGCAGCACCCGCGCGGCGGTCGCGAAGACCGACGGGTCGGCGACCGAACGCTCCACGGTGTCGCCGAAGTCGGCGGCGGCGTTGCCGGGCTGGTAGCCGCTGATCAGTACGTCCATGCCGGGCAGGACGGCGGCGACCCCCTCGGCGTCGAACACGTCGAGGCTCTTCCACACGACGCCCGCCCGCTCCTCGCCGCGGATCCGCGAGGCGTCGCGGGTGAACGCCGTGACCTCGTGCCCCCGTTCGGCGGCCTCGGTGACGACCCGGCTGCCGATGGTCCCGCTCGCTCCGATGACTCCGATGCGCATGACTCTCCCCTTGGTCGTGACGGCGACGACGCCACGCACGATGCGGACGCCGTGCAGAAACTATACGCCGTGAAGTTTGCACACAAGGCTCAGTTCCGAGGCGCTGTACGGTGGCGTCCGTGGAGAGCGAGACGGTGAGCGAGACGACGGGACGCGGGACGCCGGCAGGACGCAGCACGACGACGGGACGCGGGACGACGACGGGGCGCAGGACGACAGGGCGCCGCGAGCGCCTGCGCGCCGAGACGACGGCGGAAATCAAGAAGGTCGCCCTCGAACTGATGGCCTCCGGCGGCCCCGACGCCATCACCCTCCGGGCCATCGCCCGTGAGATGGGCATGACCGCCAACGCCATCTACGGCTACTTCGCCACCCGGGACGACCTGGTCACCGCACTCGTCCACGACGTCTACACCGCCCTGGCCGACGCCGTGGACGCCGCCTGGGAGGCGACCTCCGGCCAGGGCCCGGCCGACCGGATCCGGGCCTGGGCACACGCCTTCCGCGACTGGTCCCTGGCCAACCGGGAGGGTTTCCGCCTGATTTACGGCGACCCCGTTCCCGGCTACCGGGCGCCGGAAGGCGGCGCCGCACCGGAGGCCGCACGCCGGGTCTGCACCGGCCTCGCCGGCCTGGCGGACGCCGCCTGGCCGCAGGCCGCGCACCTCTACGCCGACAGCGAGTTCGACTGGCCCGACTTCGACGCGGGCCTGCTGGACAAGGTCCGCCCGGCCTTCCCGGACCTCCCACCCGCCGCCGTGGCCCTCGCCCTGCGCATCTGGGGGCACCTGCACGGCCTGGTGTCCCTGGAGGTCTACGGCCACCTGCGGACCCAGACGGTCAGCCCGGACAAGCTGTTCCGCGAGGAACTCGCCGCACAGCTACGGTCACTGGGCCTCGCGAGCGGCCGCTAGCGCCGCGACCGTGTACGTGCCGTCGGCGATCGGCACCACCCGATCCGCACCGCGCCGAGACGGGCGTCACTTCCCGCGTGCGCCGGGTTCCGCGCGGATGGATTCCTGGTAGACGTCCGCGTAGGTAGGCGAGCCCTCGACCAGCTCGTCGCAGAACGCGGCGACGTCGGTGCCGATGAGCTCCAGGACGCCCTTGCCCGCGGCGACGCCCTCCTCGAAGAAGTCGACGATCCCGGGGAGCAGGGGCCCGTCGGGCAGGCTGACCGGCCCGACCTTGAACAGGTACTTCTGCATCTCCTTGTAGACGATCCGGTAGTCCGGCGGGAGAGCCTTGACCCGGGCCGCGTGCGCCCGCCACCGCTTCTTGCCCTCGATGATGTCCTGGATGCTCACGTCAGCCTCCCAGCCTGCTCAGTTTCCTCGCGACGTTCCTGTTCAACTGCTCGCGCCACCGGTCGCGATGGGTCCGGGCCCCTTCCCCGCCGGCCAGCGCGGCGCAGAAGCCCCGGATGTCGTCGCCGAGCACCTCGTGGGCGCCCTGCCCGTCCGCCGCCGCCACTTCGAGCAGCCCCAGGGCCGCGTCGAGGATCGGCATCAGGTTGCGGCCTGTGAAGTCCCCGTGAGGGATGAGGTGGGCGGTGATCTGCCCCCACGCCGCCCGGTGGTCGTCCGGCAGGGCCTCGGCCCGGGCTTCGAACGCCTTCCATTCCCTGGTGAGATCGCTGCCGGTGACCTTCTCCCAGAAGTTCATCTCCCGCCCTCCCTGAGCCTGTCGATGCGTGATGAGACGTACTGCCACTTCGCCCAGAACTTCGCGAGTTCCTCGCGTCCGGCGTCGTTGAGCGCGTAGAACTTCCGCGGCGGACCGACCTCCGACGGCCGCTTCGCCACCTGGACGAGCCCGTTCCTCTCCAGCCGAAGCAAGATGGTGTACACCGTCCCCTCGATGACGTCGCTGAAGCCGAGTTCGTTCAGCCGGCGGGTGATGGCGTACCCGTAGGTCTCCTCGTTGCCGATGATCTCCAGCACGCACCCTTCGAGCGTGCCCTTCAACATCTCCGTCAGGTCGTCCATCGCGGGTGCTCCTCAGCCCTGAGCCAGTACTACGTGCTACCGAGTACCGCTATAACGTACCACCGAGTACTGGAGGACGGCGATACCGATCGGGGATCCGGGCGTCGCGCTGGCGGCCCACGGCGACAGACAAGTTCCGGCCGAACAGCCGGGGCGGCGGCTCAGTGGGTGACGCTGTCGGGGATCTTGCAATGTGTTTCCAGACTCGGAAGCAGGCGGTTGACGATCCGCGCTCTTGGTCGGGTGATCCCTGGAAGGCCGGCCGACAGACAGATGCCACCCGGTACATCCGTGACGCGGCCGAGTCCGTGAGGCGTTCATCGCCGCCGGCTGGGGTGTGACAGTCCGGCACGCCGGCGGCCTTGAGGCAGGGGAAGGCGCTACGGCCCGGATCCCGATCCTCGTCGAGCCGGAAACCGAGTCGGGGACGTATGCCGGTTCGGTGTCGGTGAGCAGTCCTGATGACCGGAACCCGGGCAACAACCGACAGCCGTTCGAGTTCGCCGTCGTCGAATCGGTCCAAGGGAGCTGATCACGATTCTCCTCCCGTTGCGGCGGCGGGAGGAGAGACAGCGTTCTCGTCCTGGCCGCGTACCCCCGTCGCACCGCCCACGGCCGTGCCGCTCTCCGCGCCGTCGTCAACGCCCGGCCCCCGCAGGGTCAGCCCTGGAGGAGGGCCCCGGCCTCTGCGGCGGGGCGGCCGGTGCTGGTCGGGTCGGCGGTCGTGTCGTCGCGAGGAGACGGGACGCGCGGTGATGGATGTGCGGCGGGGACCGCGGCCTCTTGCGCCTTCACCGGCGCGGTCCCGGCCGCGTGGCCCCACTCTTCCGTGCCCAGCCCAACCTGCTCCTGCGGCGCCTGACGTGCGATTTGGATCATCCAGTTCCATTCCGAGCGCGTACTTGAAATCGGTTCGGCAGCGGACGGCGCGCGGAGACCGTCCGCCGCCTGAACCTCTGAGCTCTCACTCTCCAAGATCCCCGACAGCGTCACGTTGTCAGGCTTCGCGGACGAAAGTGGCGCAGTCCGGACAGTCGTCGAGATACCGGTGCCGGCACTCGACGGTGTGCCGCAGGAAGGTGATCGCCTCCTGCCTCTGGAGGACTTCGCCTTCAAGTGCGGCGATCTTCGCCAGCACGACCGCCTGCGCCGCCGACTTCTTCGGCGCCATGGCGGCGGTGACCTCGGGCAACGACAGCCCGACGCGCCGCAGCTTCAGCACCGTGCGCGCCTGCTCCACGGCGTCCTCGTCGTAGACGCGGTAGCCGTTGCCATCACGACGCACGGTGAGCGCCCCGACATCTTCCCAGTGCCGCAACACATGCGCCTCGATCCCGAGTTCCGCCGCCACTTCTCCGATCGTCCTCACCACGCGCGCCTTGCCTTCATGTCGACCTGAACCCTTAGCGTCCCGATCATGCCTGACACCACCACGGCCCCCACGGGCTCCCCTCGCCCTCCGTCGATCCTGGTCACCGGCGCCACCGGCAACCTCGGCCGCGAGGTCGTCGACCGCCTCCACGCACACGGCGCGCGCGTACGATGCCTCGCGCGCGGCCAGGCCGGTCCTCGCCCCGGAGTCGAGTGGGCGGTCGGCGACCTCACGGACCCCGCCGCCGTGCGCGCGGCGCTCGTGGGCATCGACGCCGTCTTCCTGATCTGGCCGCTCCTCGACGCCGCCCCCGCCCACGGCCTGATCGCGGAACTCGTCGCGGCGGCGCCCCGCGTCGTCTACCTGTCCTCGACGGCCATCGCCGACGAGGCCGCCCGCCAGAGCGATCCCATCGTCCAGGTGCACGCGGACATGGAAGCCCTGCTGCGCGACGCCGGTCTGCGCCCCACGGTGCTGCGCAGCGACACCCTGGCGTCCAACGCCCGCGGTTGGGCGTCCCAGTTGAAGGCGGGCGACGTGATATCGGGCCCGGACGTCGCGCGCACGGCCGTCGTCGACGAGCGCGACGTCGCCGATGCCGTCGTGGCGGCCCTGCTCGCACACCCCGACCGACTCGATCGCGAACCGTACGTGCTGACCGGACCCGAGGTACTGAGCCGTGCCGGCCAGGTCGTCCTCCTCGGCACCGCCCTCGGGCGCCGACTGCGCTTCCAGGCGGTCACCGCCGAGCTCGCACGGTCGCGCATGCTCGCGGACGGACGTTCCGAGCGGCTGGTCGAAGCGCTGATCGCCGCCTCACTGCGGCGTCCGGAGTCCCATCGCACCACCGACCACGTCGAGCGCCTCACCGGCCGACCGGCCGGCACCTTCGCGAGGTGGGCGATCGACCACGCGGCCGAGTTCAGCTGAGCGTACGCACCGCGAGGTCGTCACCCGGGCTCACGGGAAGGGACCGGCCGTTGTCCGTGTCAGTGAGCGCGATGCACACGGCCGGCCGGGCCTGGACGAATGCCCGGCCGTGGGCAGCCGCCGGTGCCGCGACAGCGCTTCTTGCCCCTTTGACCCCGCCGGGCCGGCCCTCATCAGCCCACCGAGGCGATGA
Source organism: Streptomyces huiliensis (assembly GCF_020037025.1). Taxonomy (GTDB): domain Bacteria; phylum Actinomycetota; class Actinomycetes; order Streptomycetales; family Streptomycetaceae; genus Streptomyces; species Streptomyces huiliensis. The sequence continues at coordinate 12,843 of NZ_JAIQLH010000016.1, forward strand.
TGCAACCGCTCTTCCCTTCGGCGCCGCTCACGCTGCGCCCATACACGGTGTAATTGGCACCGGCACCGCCGATTCCCGCCGACGGACAGGCACTCGGCAGCGCGATGCCGGGGCGGCCCGGCTTGCCGTGCAGCTCACCGGACTGCCTGACAGCCCCGCTCTGCCCGGGTACGACCGTGCACGAACCCAGGCCCTGGCCCGTGCCACCGGCGCCCGCCGCACCGGTCTCCCCCTTTTTGTCTCCCACAGCACGCGTGCCACCGCCTCCCCCTTGTCCTCCGAAGGCGCTGAGGTCGAGCTTGCGGTCGAAGTTCGAGGACACGAAGGACCGTGAACCCGGCTTACCCGGGTTGCCGTCGCTGTAGTCGCCGCCCTTGGGTGTGCCGCCCGCTCCACCCCCGCCCACGAACAGGCTCAACGTCTCGTTCGAGAGGGTGTAGTACGTGCACGTCAGCGCGCCGCCGCCACCGCCGCTCCCGCCGCCCCCGCCCGTGATGGGCATGGTGACACCGGCCGAACCGCTCGCCCCTCCCCCGCCTCCCCCGCCGATGATCGTGAGCTCGACCTTGGTTCCGAACCGGGTGTAAATCGAGTACGAACCGGGGGTGTTGAACACCTTCAACTGGGCCGCCGAGGCGGGCGGGGCGGCGAACTGGCCGGACATCACGACGGCGAACGCCGCCCCCACAGCGGCGAGTCGACGCACACCTGGAAGAGGAGTCATGCGCCAAGCCAAGCAGCCTGCCCCGACTCGGACGGCTTCCGGGACGGCAATCCATCCGAAGGTGTGCTTCAGGCGACGACAGCAGCGCCTGACGCTTCGTCAGGTGAGATGCGGGCCGGGGGCATCCCCGGGCGCGACGGCCGCTCCCCGTCCCCGGCCCGGCCCCCAGTGCGCCACGTACAGGTGCAGCCCTCTGGCGGCCATCACGCGCTCCCCCTCGGCCCGGTCGCCGGTACGCAGTGCGTGGACGAACTCGCCCTTCGAACGGACGCACTCCGGGCACCCCGCACCCTGCCCACCGTTCACCGTCACCACCTGCGCCCCTCCCGGTTGAGCTCGCTCACGCGGGCACGGAGTCTGTCGGTGGCGGTGGCGCGGCGGTAGCACGCGGGCCGCCAGGTCCGCCCGCCGCCGAGGGGACGGAGGGTGATCTGCCGGGTGGCCTGGTCCCATCCGACGACGACGCCGAACCGGTCGAGTTCGGTGTCGAGGATGAGTTCGAGCGGTTGAGGAACCCAGTCGTCAACCACGATGCACCTCGTCCCCGTGCCGCAGCCCCTCCCGCCGCAGCAACTCCACGCGCTTCCAGTCGCCGGCCCGCTCGGCGGCGTACCGCGCTTCGCCGCGCCCCGACCCCGAAGGACATGTGCGTCACGCGGCACCCCTCACGCGATACGCCGACTCGATCATTTGTGCGCCTCCCTGCCGTCCACAGAGCGCAACTTCACGCCCCACCAGCAGAGTTGCGCGGGTCACACCGGGCACGCAACACTTCGTGTCGTGTCAGTGACTCACTGACACGACACGTGATCATGGTTGGAGGGGGCATGTCCGCCCGCAACGCCGCCAGCGTCGCCCCGGGAGGGCGTCGCGCGTTCGGTCAACTGCTCGCGCACTACCGGCGGCAGGCTGGAGAGACACAGGAATCACTGGCCCCGCAGATCCTCTGCGAGCGGTCGGTGCTGAGCCGGATCGAGACCGGCGACAGGGTACCGAGCGAACCGCTGGTGAAGAGATGCGACAAGACGCTGAAGACCGGCGGTGCGCTGCACAAGTTGTGGCGGGAGACCGACTGGTATCCCGATCAGGCGTATCCGGACTGGTTTCAGCGACGACTGAACCTTGAGGCCAAGGCAGTATCTGTCAGCGCGTTTCAGGAGCAGGTCATGCCTGGACTGCTACAGAGCGAGGAGTACGTACACGCGCTGTTCTCCACCGACCCGGACCCGGCGAGAAGGGAACAGCGCATCCGGACTCGTTTGGCCAGACAAGAGCGGTTCCTTCGTCCGGACGGTCCGCTTCTCATCGCCGTCGTGGACGAGAGTGCCTTGCGCAACGTGGTCGGGTCCCCGCAAGTGATGGCGGCGCAGTGCCGGTTCCTGCTGGACGTCGGCAAACTCCCCAACATCCGCATTCAGGTAGCACCGGCGAGTGACAGCAAACTCATGCGTCCCCGAACGTCGATGACCATCCTAAAACTCCCCGACGGAGAGGAATGGGTGTACTACGAATCGCTGGACCGGGGTCACTTCAGCGATGATCCGGCAGTCGTCGCCCGCCACGCCCAGAGCTACGATGTCCTCAGGGCTGACTGCCTGTCGGCAAGCGATTCCGCTGCTTTTATCGAAGATGCGCTGGAAGAGTACGGGAGGGATCGTGAAAGTCAGTACAAGCGTCGCATGCTGGGTGAAGAGCAGCCACAGCCACCCCGACGGCACCAACTGCGTGGAAATCGGCCTAGGTACCCCCGACTCCACCCCCGTCCGGGACAGTAAAAGGCCGGACGGCCCCGTCCTGCGGTTCTCCGCCGCCGCGTTCTCGGGGTTCATATCCTCCCTCAAGGAAAAATGAGTACCGATATGGATGCATGGGTCAAGAGCAGCTACAGCGGCCGGGACGGCACAGACTGCGTCGAATGGGCGCCCGCGTCCGGAGCATCCGGCGCGATCCCCGTCCGCGACAGCAAGCGCCCCACCGGCCCCATGCTGCGCATCCCCGCGAACGCCTTCGCGAGCCTGGTGACCGCCATCAAGAATGACACTCTCAACGCCTAGGCTGAGCAGAGAAGTCGACAAAAGGAGCCCCGTCCGCCGCGACAGCGGACGGGGCTCCCCCATGCCTCAGGGAGGACGACCATGGACCTCAGCTCAGTGATGATCGCCGTAGCCGGCGTGGCAGGCACCCTGGGAGGATCCCTCCTCACCCAGCGCCGCGCCGAACGCGCGAGACGCCGGGAAATACGGTTCGTGCGCGAGCACGACGAAGCTCGCGAGAACCTCGCGCTCCGCCGCACGAGCTACGCGGAACTCAACAGGGACGCCCGCCAGTTCACGACCGCGCTCAACCGCCACCTCCACGTACTCCGCGAGCGCGGAACAGCGACCGACGCCGACAAGACCGCCCTGGACGAGGCCAAGGCCGCCTTCCGGGACCGTTATTCCGAGGCGCAGATGGTCGCTCCCGAGGGGGTGCTCAGCCACGCTGGCGCCGCCAACCACGCGCTGAGCCATGTCTACCGCCAGGTGAAGCGCCTGGAACGCGGCGAACCCGAACCGGGCGAGACGCTCGACTCCGTGTCCCGCGACCAGCACGACATCTGGGACCTGCTCGGCACCATGCGCACCGCGATGCGCCGCGACCTCGGCATCGCGGGAGGCGACTGAGCCTGAAGCAGGACCGCACCCGCGATGGGACGTCGTGACGAGAGCGCGGCGGTCTCCCCTCCCCGCGAGGGTTGTGCTGGACTGTCCGGACACCATCCGTACGCGACGAACGGGGTGAAGACGATGCCTCTTGAGGGCGAGTACGAGCCGAGTCCGGCGCAGTGGATCCGCGAGCAGGTCGAACTGTACGAGAGCTCGGGCGGCACACAGGGCACGACGCTCTGGGACACGGGCCTGCCGGTCGTCATCGTCACGATGCGCGGCGCGAAGAGCGGCAAGCTCCGCAAGGTGCCGCTGATGCGCGTGGAGCACGAGGGGCGGTACGCGGCGGTGGCGTCGAAGGGCGGCTTCCCGCGCCACCCGGTCTGGTACTTCAACCTCAAGGCCGACCCGCGGGTGGAGCTCCAGGACGGCGCCGAACGCCGAACCATGGTGGCCCGTGAGCTCTCCGGAGACGAGAAGGCCCGGTGGTGGGAGCGCGCGGTCGCCGCGTACCCGCCGTACGCCGAGTACCAGGAGAAGGCCGGCCGCGTGATCCCGGTCTTCGTACTCGAACCCGAGCCTCCGGCCGGACCGGCGAACCCCCCGGCCCCGACGGAGAACTGAACTTCGCCCCCCCAATTAGGGGGTGTCCGGCGGATCATGCAGCGCCCCGTAAAGTGGAGGTTTGCGATCCCCGGCCTGGGGGCGAGTGGGCGGCCTACGCTGGGCTCGTGTCCGAGGGCGCGGGGCGGGCCGGGGAGAGGGTCTGCCGGGCGTGTGGTGAGCGGCTGCGGCCGGGGGTCCGGCCGGAGGCGGTGTTCTGTTCGTCGTCGTGTCGCTCCAGGCAGTGGCGGGCGGAGCGGCGGCTGCGGAAGCGGCCGGCGGCAGTGCGGGACGGCGCCGGCGAGGCGGTGTGCCCGGTGTGCAGGGGCCGGTGGATCGCGGGTGTGGACCGGTGGTCGTCGGCGGTGTACTGCTCGCACCCGGAGATCACGATCGTCTGGGCCGACTCCGCCTACGCGGGCAAGCTCGTCACCTGGGCGAAGAGACATCTGAACCTGACGATCAAGATGGTCTCCCGGCCGCGGTACGCCTCCGGGTTCGTGACCCTGCCCCGCCGCTGGGTCGTCGAGAGGAGCCTGGCCTGGATCATCAGTGTGCTCGCCGCCCACATGATCAAGGTTTCGGAGTGCTGGACGAGCCGCTCGTAGTCGGGCGCGTGGTGGCGGGCGTGCATCAGGGGCGCCATAGTCGCTCACGCGGCGGACATACAGCAGCCCATAGCTCACCAGCTGCGGACGCCCGTCGCCGAGCGTCCGACGGCGGGAGTCGTTCCAGGACTTCGCCAGGCGCAGCAGCCGCTCGGCATGCGCCGTCAATCGAGGCTTCAACGCCGTCACCTCCTCGACGCTCGGCGCGACCCCACCCGGACGGACGCCCAGAGCCGCCGCCACCGTCGACCGCACACTCCAAGATCCCCGACAGCGTCACGCACGACCGAGAAGGACCGGCGTCCCGGCCGCGCCGCGGCCGGGACACCAAGCACATCGACCGGTCGGCTTACACGTACTCGAGCAGCCAGCCGACGGGGGCGTTGTCGACCATGTCGCCGGCGCTCTTCTTCACGCGCCCGATGCTGACCTTCTGGGTTCCGGCGGGGAGTTTCTCGGCGAGCCGGGCGTTGCCGGCGATGATGTCCCAGTTCTTGACGACGGTCCACGTCGTGCCGTTGTGCAGGGCCACCCGCAGCCGTACGTCGGCCCAGTCGGAGCCGAAGCTGAGGTAGCCGTCCCCCCCAGACCGTACTGTTGCCCTGGTTGGGGTTCGGGACGGCCAGGACGATGCCGTACTTGTAGTGGATGAGCCCCCCCGACTCGTTGACCATGAAACCATGGGGGACCTCACCGGTCTGGAAGTGGGACTGGGTGGCCACCGGCACTCCTTGTCTGTCCGGCGAGCGGGTCCGAACGGCACCGCAGCAGCCGGACGGTCAGACGCTGCGCCCGCGATCAGCGCTCTCTCACTATGCGGCTGGACGCACACCCCTGGAGCGCCTTGTGATATTCAGGACGAATGTATGGCCAGTAACCGATGAGCGATTTTATGTGCGAATCATTGAGGTTCTTCGAGTCGGCCACTGATCGGGTGACAGGCAAGGACGCGTAACGGACAAGGCTCCCGGACGGTTGAGCGAGAGATCTCACGTCTCAACTCGATCGCCAGGGAGCCTTGTTGGTCACCTATCCTGCCGCACTGGACCTTCCGCATGCCCTCGTGGAATGGGTCACGATACTCATCGTCACCCGCGAGGGTGACCGCCGGTGCAAACTGCCAGCCTCTCAGCGGGCCCTGATCACACTCGTCTACCTGCGCAAGCACGACACCCTCGCCCAGATCGCCGCCGGGTTCCGGATCAGCGAGAGCACCGCCCACGCCTATGTACACAGCGGGATCACACACCTGTCCTCCCGCGCTCCCTCACTCACCCGCGCACTGCGACAAGCCCGCCCCGAGTACGTCCTCGTCGACGGCACTCTCGCCGAGTGCGATCGCGTGGGCAACGGCCAGGACGACTGTTCAGGCAAGCACCGCAAGCACGGCGTGAACATCCAGGCGGTCACCGGCCCGGCCGGTGAGCGCGTCTGGTACTCGCCCGCCCTGCCGGGACGGACCGCGGACATCACTGTCGCCCGCACCCACCACATCGTCACCATCTGTGAACATCTGAAGATCCCCGCTCTCGCGGACAAGGCGTACCAGGGTGCCGGCGGAACGTTCGCCACACCCGTCAAAAAACACCGAAGCCGTGACCTCACCGTCAAAGAGAAGTCCGTCAACCGGGCACATGCCCGACTCCGCTCGCCCGTCGAACGGGCCTTCGCACGACTCAAAGCCTGGCGGATCTTCCGCAAAGCTCACGTCAGCCCCAACAAGCTCACGTCAATCGTCAAGGCCATCATCACTCTGGAGAAGCAACGCTGAAGAAGCTCATTCACTCTGGAGTGACACCTCACGGTCGCCGGCCCCAGGCCCTCTTCGCGGCAAGCCCCGCAGCACGACAGCGGCAGGTTTCACGAGGGTTGAGAAACAGGCTCAGCTGAGAGGGGCGGGGAACTGGGCGATCGGCCACCGACGAGGGGGCTGACGAGGCATGCCTGGCGCCGCATCGGCCCGGAACCCGGGAGAAGACGACCGGCGTTAACCTGACGCCATGACCAGCACCATGCGTTCCCTGTTCCTCGACGCGGCCCGGGCCGCCGCCGGCCTGATCGCCGATCCGAAGGTGGCCGCGGCCTGGGACGAGCCCGGCGCCCTTCCGAAGATGACGGTCGGCGGCATCGCCGAGCACCTGGCATTCCAGTTCCTGGCGGTGCCGGGGGTCGTCGCCGAACCGGTCGAGGGCCGCCAGGAGCTGGATGTTCACGACTATTACGCCCAGATCTCCTGGATCGGCGAGGACGTCGACAGCGAGTTCAACACCGGTATACGCGACAACGCCGAGCGGCACAGCGCCGAGGGCCCGACCGAGCTGGTGGCGCGCACCACCGCCACACTGACGGAGCTGGCGGCCGACCTGCCGTCCGTTCCCGACCACCAGGTGCGGATGGGCCACTGGCCGGAGGCCATCTCGACGAGCGTCGACACCTTTCTCCGCACCCGTCTGCTGGAGTTGCTGATCCACAGCGACGACCTGGCGGCGAGCGTCGGCCTGGACACGCCGGCGGTCCCGGCGGCGGCCACCGAGTCCGTGGTGGACGTGCTGACCCGCATCGCCATCCGCCGCCACGGTCCCGTCGCGGTCCTCCGCGGCCTGTCCCGGGTGGAGCGCGCCCCGGAGGCGGTCAACGCACTCTAGGTTCTCTCCTGCGAACCATGTGATCTTCTACCCGGTCGCTCGTTGGTTCGATCGCGGGTCGGGGCGCCACGGTTCATGGAAAACCGTCTACGAACGGCATCGGCGCTGGTCGGCGGACGGGACGTGGGACAGGATTCTGCCGGCCGTCCAAGCCGATGCCGACGCCGATGCCGACGCCGAGGGCCCGGGCCATGTGAGCGGCGACAAAGCGTACTCATCGCGCCTTAACCGGCGTTACCTGCGGCGTCGACAGATCAAGCACACTATTCCCGAGCGCCGGGACCAGCGGGCCCATCGTCGACGCCGCGGCGGCAATGGCGGCCGGCCCGCTGGATTCGATCCGGCGCTCTATGCCCGGAGGAACGAAGTCGAGCGACTGATCAGCCGGTTGAAGATCTCACGGGCCGTAGCGAAGCGCTTCGCCAAGAGGGCGTATGTCTTTCACGGCACCCGTGACCGTCGCTCACGCAAGCTGGGGCATGGGCATGCCTCCAGGCGTCTTCTTCGCGCGAAGCCGGATGTCACGGCCGTGGGTGGGTCGCCTGATCTATCCCATCGGCCACGCCCTGTCGGCAACCTGGCCGGTACGGCTCTGCCCCTCCTTGTCACCCGAGGAGGGGCAGAGGCCGCGTCGGTGAGCTACAGGGGCCTGATGTTGGCGGCCTGCAGGCCCTTGGGGCCTACCTTGACCTCGAACTCCACCTTCTGGTTTTCCTGCCGGGTCTTGAAGCCGTCCGTGCGGATCTCGCTGAAGTGGGCGAAGAGCTCGTCACCGCCACCCTCCGGGGTGATGAAGCCGAACCCCTTCTCCCCGTTGAACCACAACACAGTGCCGGTGGCAATGTCCCTCCCAAGGGTGTCAACGCGCCGCAAGGCCGGACGGCCCCACAGCGTAAATGGTCATGCCATTCCGGGCGTGGAGCCGGAACCCTCACCCTTCAGGCCCGCTTGAACCAGCTCTTCATCCGCAAAATTCACCTCGCCGGGGCGAAGGCGGCTGCCGCCCTCTGGCTCCCCTGCTGACGCCGAGCCAGCGGGGGGAGACGCCCCGCAGAGGTCGAGACCCCAGACCGGATCCGGGTCCCTCGGCCGCCGGACGGGCGACCCCGGGGCCGAAGGACCGGCGGGCCGACCGGCGGCGCAGAGACCGGGAGGGCGGCAGGGCCGCCGGCTTCGACCGCGCCCGCTACGGGCGCCGCGGCGAAGCCGAGCGGACGATCAACCGACTCAAGAACTCCCGCGCAGCCACGACCCGTTACGACAAGCGGGCTCACGTCTTCCATGGCACCGTCACCGCCGCAGCGATCCGGCTCCGGCTCCGCCAGTGATCCGCCGAACAGAAGCCAGGACGCGGTCTCAGAGAAGGACGCGGTCTCAGAGAAGGCGTTTCAAGGTCAGTGCGTGCATCACTTCCACCAGGCCGACCGCGATCAGCCAGATGCCGGTGAACACGGCGAGTGTGGTGATCGCGGAGAGTGGCCAGGCGATGACGATGCCACCGCCGACGATTGCCAGCACGCCGAGGAAGATGCCCCAGCCGTTGGCCAGTTCGGCGCTGGTCACCGCCGTCGCGATGCCGTACATCAGCAGGCCGATGCCGATCCACAGACTCAGCAGCAGCACGGAACCGCGCAGGGTATTCCGGAAGCAGAACAGACCGAGCATGATCGACAACGCGCCGGCGACGAGGTAGAGGACACGCATGCTGGTGGAGACGAACGCACCGAACGCTGTGACGATCTCCATGACGCCGCTGAGGACGAGGAAGATACCGAACAGCACGCCTACCGCCATGAGTGTCTTGTCCGGCCAGGCCAGCGTCAGCACGCCGACCGCGAGGGCGGCCACGCCCAGCAGCAGTAGGGACACCCACGCCGCTTTGCCGAGTCTCTGCAGGTCGCGAGTGATACGTGTGGCATCAGAAGCAGTCATAAGTGCATATTCAGCCTTTATGCCCCTTCATGCATCCGCGAGGGCAGCATTCCCCCCGAACGGCCGTTCCGAGTGGTCGGCGCCGACGGCGCCGATGACAATGCCGCCCCGGCACGCGACCGGACGGCCCGCCCCGGACGTCAGGCGTCGCGGGACGCCCACACCTCGGCGTACGGGCCTCGGTCCACCCCGTCGACCACGAAGCCCGCACCGGCCACCGCGGCGGCGAACTCGTCACCGGCCGGCGAACTCGTCACCGGCCGGCGGCCAGAGTGAAAAGGATCGCGCTCACACGCTCGCGGCCCTGGCCGCCGCCATCTCCTCCGCCACCTCCTCCGCTTCCTCCTCCGTCGCCACCGACGGCGGCGAGCCCTCCAGCGGCCGCCCGGCCGTCTCCTTCATGCAGGCGACCGCGGCCACGCCGACGAGGGCCGCCCCCGCGGCGTACCAGGCGGGGGCCAGGTCGCTGCCGGTGGCGTGGATCAGGCCGGTGGTGATGAGCGGGGTGGTGCCGCCGAAGAGGGAGGTGGAGACGTTGTAGCCGATGGAGAGGGAGCCGTAGCGGACGCGGGTGGGGAAGAGTGCGGGGAGCGCGGCCGACATCGTGCCGAGGAGGCAGACGAGGGGCAGGCCCAGCAGGAGCATGCCGCCGAGGACGGCGACGACGCCGCCCTGCCCGATCAGCAGGAACGCGGGCACGGACAGGACGACGAACCCGCCCATGCCCGCCATGAGCAGCGGTTTCCGCCCCGCCCGGTCGCTGAGCCGCCCCACGAGGGTGATGACGCACATCAGCAGCAGCATCGTCACGATCAGGATGACGATGCCGTGCGCCTCGTCGTAGCCGAGCCGGTCGGTGAGGTAGGTGGGCAGGTAGGAGAGGAGCATGTAGTCGGTGATGCCGTAGGCGCCGGCCAGGACGACGCACAGGGTCAGCCGGCGCCACTGCGTACGGAAGATCTCCCGCGGCCCGGGCGCCTCCGCCTCCTGCCGGGTCCGGCTCGCGGAGTCCTCGGCCAGCTTCCGGAAGGCCGGCGTCTCCTCCAGCCGCAGCCGCAGGTACAGGCCGACGAGGCCGAGCGGCCCGGCGACGAGGAAGGGGACCCGCCACCCCCACTCCCGCATCCCGTCGCCGCCGAGCCAGGTGCTCATGACGGTGACGAGGCCGGCGGCGCCGACGTAGCCGGCGAGGGTGCCGAATTCGAGGAAACTGCCGTAGTAGCCGCGGCGTTTGTCGGGCGCGTACTCGGCGATGAAGGTGGACGCGCCGCCGTACTCGCCGCCGGTGGAGAACCCCTGGAGCATCCGGAAGCCGATCAGCAGGACCGGGGCCCAGAAGCCGATGACCGCGTACGACGGGATCAGTCCGATGGCGAAGGTGCCGGCGGCCATCAGGACCATGGTCAGCGCCAGCACCCGTTTGCGGCCGACGCGGTCGCCGAGCGGCCCGAAGAACAGCCCGCCGAGCGGCCGGACGAGGAAGGCGACGGCGAAGGTCGCCAGGGACGACAGCAGCCGTACGACACCGTCGCCGGACGGGAAGAACACGTCGCCGATGACGACGGCCAGGTAGCTGTAGACGCCGAAGTCGAACCACTCCATGGCGTTGCCGAGCGCCGCCGCCTTCACCGCGCGTCTGACCAGCCGCTCGTCGGTGACCGTGATGTCCGTGACGTCCGCGCGTCCCGGCCGTGCCGCGCGGCGGCGCTCGGCGGCCCGGTGGAGCGCCGCGTGCCGGCCGGCGCCGGGCGGCATGTCGCCGTCGCCACCTGCGCTGTCGCTGCCGTCGCGCCGGATCGCGGCGCTGCTGCCTCTGGGCAAGACGCGGTTCCTTCCCTGCGGATCGCGGGCCCGGCCGGCGTGTCCGGTGGCGGGCCCCGTGTGCGCGGCTCGCCTTCACACCGGGCACGGTCGTGAAACGGCCACCGGCCGTTTCGCGACGCAGATCACGTTTCTCGGCGAGTTCGGGCGCCGCTCCTCGCGGACGTCCTGCCGTCCCGGCCGGGCGGCTCTCCGGCGACGGACGGAACCGAGGGCGGCCTGGTGCCTGATCACCTGCTTGCCCATTACCGACCACCGGTGAAGAAATGCGGCGCAAAACCGATAGCCGGCGGTGGGCCGAACAAGCTGTAGCGGGAAACCGACTGCGCACATCCCCGGTGAAGGTGGTGCCATATCACTTATTGGTCGGATAAACCGGATTCGAAAGAATATCACCGCTTCGAAGGAAGCTGCTGGGCTTTCCGAGCCAGTCGGCTCGGCCGGCCCATACCTTGCTACCAATGGATGGACCGTCGCAATCGCCCTTCCTGACTTGCCGGATCCTCCGCGTCGCGTATCGGCGCACACCCGTGCGTCGGCCGCCCGGCCACGCAAGGAGTAGCCACCCCGATGACCGTGGACAGCAGCCCGGGAACCGAGGCCGCACCGGCCGCGCCGCAGCAGTCGCTGAGCACCTCCGCCGCGCGCAACCTCACCACCACCACCAAGTCCGCCCCGCAGATGCAGGAGATCACCTCCCGCTGGTTGCTGCGGATGCTCCCCTGGGTCGAGACCAAGGGCGGCGTGTACCGGGTCAACCGGCGGCTGCGGCATACCGTCGGTGACGGGCTCGTCGAGTTCGTACAGGAGGGTGCCCGGGTCCGTGTGATCCCCCGCAAGCTCGGCGAACTGGCCCTGCTGCGGGGCTTCGAGGACCTCACCGCCCTCACCGCTCTCGCCGACCGCTGCGAACAGCGGGACTTCACCGCCGGTGAGGTGCTCGTCGAGCGGGGCAGCCCGGCGGACCGGATCCATCTGATCGCCCATGGACGGGTCCGCCAGACCGGTGAGGGAAAGTACGGCGGGGAGACCTCCCTCGCCGTGCTCGCGGACGGCGGCCACTTCGGTGAGGACGTCCTCCTGGACCCCGACGCCCGCTACGACTACACGGCCACCGCCGAGACCTCCGGCACTCTCCTCACCCTCTCCCGTGCCGACTTCACCGCCGTGCAGAACTCCGTGCCCGGCCTTCGCGCCCACGTCACCGAGTTCGGCTCCGCCGCACAGCGGCGGCAGAACAAGCACGGTGAGGCCGAGATCGCCATGTCAGCCGGGCACGTCGGCGAAGTCGATCTCCCGGGCGCCTTCGTCGACTACGAGCTCAGGCCGCGGGAGTACGAACTGTCGGTCGCCCAGACCGTCCTGCGGGTCCACACGCGGGTCTCGGATCTCTTCAACGGGCCGATGGACCAGCTGGAGGAGCAACTCCGGCTGACCATCGAGGCGCTGCGCGAGCGCCAGGAGTACGAGCTCGTCAACAACCGTGAGTTCGGGCTGCTGCACAACGTCGACTTCAAGCAGCGCATCCAGCCCCACTCCGGCCGGCCGACCCCGGACGACATGGACGATCTGCTCTGCCGCCGCCGTGGCACCAAACTCTTCCTCGCCCACCCGAGGACGATCGCCGCGATCGGACGCGGCTTCAACGCCTACGGGCTCTACCCGGACCACGTCGACCTCGGCGGACAGTCCGTCCCGGCCTGGCGCGGGGTCCCGATCCTGCCCTGCAACAAGATCCCGATCAGCAAGGAGCAGACCAGCTCCATCATCGCCATGCGCACGGGCGAGAAGAGCCAAGGGGTCATCGGCCTGTGGCAGACAGGGCTGCCGGACGAGGTCGAGCCGGGCCTCTCGGCACGCTTCATGGGCATCAACGAGCAGGCGGTCGCCTCGTACCTCGTCAGCACGTACTACTCCGCCGCGGTGCTCGTACCCGACGCACTCGGGGTCATGGAGAACGTGCAGATCGCCCGCGGACGCGACTGAGGGCACGTACGCCGTGGGAAGCGGGCCGACGCGTCCTTCCACGCCGTACGAGCGCTCACCCCACCGCAACGAGGAGGAGTAGATGCCCGATCCCGGGCCCCCCGGGCCATCCGTCCCCGCGCAGCCGTCGAGGCCGGCCGGCACAGCGTCGGACGTCCCCACGCCGCCCGCCCCGCCCTCCGTACCCGTACCCGTACCCGCGCCTCCCGCCGAACCCGCCGTCCGGCAGGTCCTGGGCGGGCCCACCGGGCTGGGCACGACCTCGCTGTCCCTGGCCGGCGGTGCGCGACCGACCAGCGCGCCTCCGCCCCCACCGTCTCCGCCACTTCCACCGCCCCCACCGTCTCCACAACCTCCACCGCCTCCACCGCCTCCACCGGTCACCGACGCGGGAGCGGTCGCACCATCCGAACCGCCGATCGTCCCGGCTGCGCGACGGGTCCTCGGCGGCCCGAGCGGTCCGGGCACCGTCTCGCTGTCCCTGGCCCTCACTTCACACCGGCCACCGCCGGAGCCCGCCCCGGCCCCGCCCGCCGAAGGCCAGGCCGTACCCGGCCTGTACCACCACCCCGTCCCGGAGCCCGACCCCGTCCGCGTCGAGGAGGTGAGCCGCCGGATCAAGCGCTGGGCCGAGGACGAGGTCCAGCTCTATCCCGAGGAGTGGGAGGGCCAGTTCGACGGCTTCTCCGTCGGGCGGTACATGGTCGGCTGCCACCCCGACGCCCCCACGGTCGATCACTTGATGATCGCCACCCGGATGATGGTCGCGGAGAACGCCGTCGACGACTGCTACTGCGAGGACCACGGCGGCTCGCCCGTCGGTCTCGGCGGACGTCTTCTCCTGGCGCACACCGCACTCGACCCGCTCCACACGACCCCGGAGTACGCGTCGGCGTGGGAGGAGTCGCTCGGTTCGGACGCCCCGCGGCGCGCCTATCGCAGCGCGATGGACTACTTCGTCCGCATGGCCACGCCCTCCCAGGTCGACCGCTTCCGCCACGACATGGCCCGGCTGCACCTGGGCTACCTGGCCGAGGCCGCCTGGGCCGAGACCGACCATGACCCGGAGGTGTGGGAGTACCTGGCCATGCGCCAGTTCAACAACTTCCGCCCCTGTCCCACCATCACCGACACCGTCGGAGGCTACGAGCTCCCGGCGGATCTGCACGCACGCCCGGAGATGCAGCGGGTCATCGCGCTGGCCGGGAACGCGACCACCATCGTCAACGACCTGTACTCCTACACCAAGGAACTCGCCAGTCCCGGCAGGCATCTGAACCTGCCCGTGGTCCTCGCCGAACGCCGGCAGCTCTCGGAGCGCGACGCCTATCTCAAGGCGGTCGAGATCCACAACGAACTGATGCACGCCTTCGAGGCGGCAGCGGCCGAGCTCGCCGCGGAGTGCCCGCTGCCCAGCGTGGTGCGCTTCCTCAAGGGCGTGGCCACATGGGTCGACGGCAACCACGACTGGCACCGCACCAACACCTATCGCTACAGCCTGCCCGACTTCTGGTAAGGAACGGACACCCCTATGACCACAGAAATCATCCCCACCGCCGCTGCGGCGATCCCGGCCCCGGCGACCCCCTACCAGGAGGACATCGCCCGGTACTGGAACAACGAGGCCAGGCCGGTGAACCTGCGCCTCGGTGATGTCGACGGGCTCTACCACCATCACTACGGCATCGGGGCCGTCAACCACGAGGCGCTGGGCGACCCGGAGCACAGCGAGTACGAGAAGAAGCTGATCGCCGAGCTGCACCGGCTTGAGTCCGCCCAGGCCGACTTCCTCCTGGATCACCTCGGCCCCATCGGGACCGACGACACCCTCGTCGACGCCGGCTGCGGGCGTGGCGGGTGCATGATCATGGCTCACCGGCGCTTCGGCTGCAAGGTCGAGGGCGTCACCCTGTCCGCCACCCAGGCCGACTTCGGCAACGGGCGGGCACGGGACCTGCTGATCCAGGACCACGTGCGCTCCCGCGTGTGCAACATGCTCGACACCCCGTTCGAGAAGGGCAGCGTGGCCGCCTCGTGGAACAACGAGTCGTCCATGTACGTGGACCTGCACGACCTGTTCGCCGAGCACTCCCGCATCCTCAAGGTGGGCGGCCGGTACGTGACCATCACCGGCTGCTGGAACCCCCGCTACGGCCAGCCGTCGAAGTGGGTCTCCCAGATCAACGCCCACTTCGAGTGCAACATCCACTCTCGCCGCGAGTACCTGCGGGCCATGGCCGACAACCGGCTGGTGCCGCAGACCGTGGTCGACCTGACCCCCGACACCCTGCCGTACTGGGAACTGCGGGCCACGTCCTCGCTGGTCACCGGGATCGAGGAGGCGTTCATCGAGTCGTACCGGGACGGATCCTTCCAGTACGTGCTCATCGCGGCCGACCGCGTCTGACCCGGGCGGCACCCTCGGGGGCGCCCCCGAGGTGGCTCATGGCCGCTCGGGTCGAGCCGATGTCGTTCACCGCCCCAGACCCCGCCGGATCGCGATCTCCACGGGCGAGTACGCGCCGTCGGCCCGCTCGAGTTCGTAGGGCGCGGCGGGCAGCAGGGGCGGCTGGGCCATGAAGCGGGGCCGGGTCCCGTGGTGCGGTTGTGCCGCGTGGACCAGGAAGGGGTGGCAGAGGAAGACGTCGCCCGGGGAGCCGGTGGCCAGGGCGAGGGGCCGGTGGTCGGAGGCGGCCCCCAGGTCGGGGGCGAGCGCGAGGCCGCTCGCGCCGTCCTCCCCGTACTTCTCCAGCACCTTCGGCACGTCCAGGTGGGAGCCGACCCGGATCCGGGTCGGGGCGTCGTCCGGGCCGACCTCGCTGAAGAGGAACAGCATCAGCAGCGCCCGGCCCCGGGAGCGCAGGTTGGTGAAGTACCAGGTCTCGCCCTCCGGCAGGTAGCTCCCCTCGATGTGCCAGCCCGCGTCGTCCGGCTCCTCCGCGTGCGGGAAGCGGAGCGGGAACGTGCCCAGGGAGTAGCGCGGCTCCCAGCGCCCCGGGCCGGCGAGCAGGTCGTAGGCGCGGTGCAGGGCCGGGGAGTTGGGGGCGGCGGCGAAGGGGCCCTGGCCCATGCCCGGCACCCAGTGCACGGGCCGGGCCCAGGTGGCCGGGTCGTCGGGGTCGCAGCCCGTCTCCCGCCACAGCAGCCGTGCGCAGTCCGCGGCCACGCGCGGCGCGACGGCGCCCTCCAGCTTCACGAAGCCGTCGCGGAGGAAGCGGGAGATCAAGGTGGTGTCATCCATGCCCTCATCGTGCGGTGATTCGGGCTCCGGCCACCCGACACTTCCCGTACCGCTTCTGTCGGGTGCCGCCCTCGGGGAACGGCTACGACTCACCAGCTACCGCTCATCTGTGAACCCCCGGTGACAGATGTCTCAAATTCCTGGCACCGAGTGTCTTGTCGAGTGGCACGGCGTGCCATACCTTGATGCTGTCCGGGCGGCCGGCGCACCGACGAAAGCGTCGTGTGCCGGCTGTCCCCGCAAGCACCACCTTGCGCGCCCGGACCGCCTGCGTCACCAGGCACACGTACCGCCTGCGCGGCCACCCCGCGCGCTCCCGCGCCACCCCACCGAACCGACGGCACCATCCCCCGACGTTCCCTCAAGCCGTTTCCCCGAGAACGCGCTTCGCCGGAGGCACTACCGTGAACCAGATACTCGACGCCATCCTCGCCACCGACACCACCAGCGAGGACTTCGCCGCCCTGCCGATCCCCGAGTCGTACCGCGCGGTCACCGTGCACAAGGACGAGGCGGACATGTTCGCCGGGCTGGCGACCCGCGAGAAGGACCCGCGCAAGTCCCTGCACGTCGAGGAGGTGCCGGTGCCCGAACTCGGGCCCGGCGAGGCGCTGGTGGCCGTGATGGCCAGCTCGGTGAACTACAACTCCGTGTGGACCTCGATCTTCGAGCCCGTCTCCACCTTCTCCTTCCTGGAACGCTACGGCCGGCTCTCGCCGCTCGCCGCCCGCCACGACCTCCCGTACCACGTCATCGGCTCCGACCTCGCGGGCGTCGTGCTGCGCACGGGCCCCGGCGTCAACGCCTGGAAGCCGGGGGACGAGGTCGTCGCGCACTGCCTCTCCGTCGAGCTGGAGTCGGCCGACGGGCACAACGACACGATGCTCGACCCGCAGCAGCGGATCTGGGGCTTCGAGACCAACTTCGGCGGCCTGGCGGAGATCGCGCTGGTGAAGTCCAACCAGTTGATGCCCAAGCCCGACCACCTCAGCTGGGAGGAGGCCGCGGCTCCGGGCCTGGTCAACTCCACCGCGTACCGGCAGCTGGTGTCGCGCAACGGCGCGGGCATGAAGCAGGGCGACAACGTGCTGATCTGGGGCGCGAGCGGCGGACTCGGCTCGTACGCCACGCAGTTCGCGCTCGCCGGCGGCGCCAACCCGATCTGCGTCGTGTCGAGCGAGCAGAAGGCGGAGATCTGCCGGCGGATGGGCG
This sequence comes from Streptomyces huiliensis, assembly GCF_020037025.1. Taxonomy (GTDB): domain Bacteria; phylum Actinomycetota; class Actinomycetes; order Streptomycetales; family Streptomycetaceae; genus Streptomyces; species Streptomyces huiliensis. Next base: position 30,260 of record NZ_JAIQLH010000016.1, read on the forward strand.
CCGAGGCGATCATCGACCGGAACGCCGAGGGGTACCGGTTCTGGAAGGACGAGCACAGCCAGGACCCGCGCGAGTGGAAGCGGTTCGGCAAGCGCATCCGCGAGCTGACCGGCGGCGAGGACGTGGACATCGTCTTCGAGCACCCGGGCCGCGAGACGTTCGGCGCCTCCGTCTACGTCACCCGCAAGGGCGGCACGATCGTCACCTGCGCCTCCACCTCCGGCTACGACCACCAGTACGACAACCGCTACCTGTGGATGTCGCTCAAGCGGATCGTCGGCTCGCACTTCGCCAACTACCGCGAGGCGTGGGAGGCCAACCGACTGGTCGCCAAGGGGAAGATCCACCCGACGCTGTCGAAGACGTACCGGCTGGAGGAGACCGGCCAGGCCGCGTACGACGTCCACCGCAACTTCCACCAGGGCAAGGTCGGCGTGCTGGCGCTGGCCCCCGAGGAGGGCATGGGCGTGCGGAACGAGGAGATGCGGGCCGAGCACGTGGAGGCCATCAACCGCTTCCGGAACGTCTGATGGGTTCCGACCGCGAGAAGGACCGCCCCTGGCTCATGCGGACGTACGCCGGCCACTCCACCGCCGAGGCGTCCAACGAGCTCTACCGCCGCAACCTCGCCAAGGGGCAGACCGGCCTGTCCGTCGCGTTCGACCTGCCGACGCAGACCGGCTACGACCCGGACCACGTCCTCGCCCGCGGCGAGGTCGGCCGGGTCGGCGTCCCTGTCTCGCAACTGGGCGACATGCGACGGCTGTTCGAGGGCATCCCGCTGGAGCGGATGAACACCTCCATGACCATCAACGCCACCGCCATGTGGCTGCTGGCCATGTACCAGGTGGTCGCGGAGGAACAGGGCGCGGACGTCACCACGCTCCAGGGGACGACGCAGAACGACATCGTCAAGGAGTACCTGTCGCGCGGGACGCACGTCTTCCCGCCCGGCCCGTCACTGCGGCTGACCACCGACATGATCGCGTACACGGTCGCCCACATCCCCAAGTGGAACCCGATCAACATCTGCAGCTACCACCTCCAGGAGGCCGGGGCCACCCCGGTGCAGGAGATCGCGTACGCCATGTCCACCGCCATCGCGGTGCTGGACGCGGTGCGCGACTCCGGGCAGGTGCCGGCCGAGCGGTTCGGGGACGTCGTCGCCCGCATCTCGTTCTTCGTGAACGCGGGCGTCCGCTTCGTCGAGGAGATGTGCAAGATGCGGGCGTTCGGCCGCATCTGGGACCGGGTGACGCGGGACCGGTACGGCATCGAGAACGCCAAGCAGCGCCGCTTCCGCTACGGCGTCCAGGTCAACTCCCTGGGCCTGACCGAGGCGCAGCCGGAGAACAACGTCCAGCGGATCGTCCTGGAGATGCTGGCCGTCACCCTCTCCAAGGACGCCCGCGCCCGCGCCGTCCAGTTGCCCGCCTGGAACGAGGCGCTCGGTCTGCCGCGCCCCTGGGACCAGCAGTGGTCGCTGCGCATCCAGCAGGTGCTGGCGCACGAGAGCGACCTGCTGGAGTACGAGGACATCTTCGCCGGCTCGCACGTGATCGAGGAGAAGGTGGCCGGGCTGGTCACCGACAGCCTGGCGGAGATCGACCGGATCCAGGAGATGGGCGGCGCGATGGCCGCCGTCGAGTCGGGATACCTGAAGGCGCAGCTCGTCTCCTCGCACGCCGAGCGGCGGGCGCGGATCGAGTCGGGCGAGGAGAAGATCGTCGGGGTCAACTGCTTCGAGACCACCGAGCCCAACCCGCTCACCGCCGACCTCGACACCGCGATCATGACGGTGGACCCGGCGAACGAGGCGCGGGTGGTCGCGTCGCTGCACCGCTGGCGGGACGACCGGGACGAGTTCCGCGCGCAGGAGGCGCTGTCCGTCCTGAAGAAGACCGCGGCCGGCTCCGAGAACCTGATGCCCGCCACCCTGGAGTGCGTCCGCGCCGGGGTGACGACCGGGGAGTGGGCCTGGGCGCTGCGCGACGTCTTCGGCGAGTTCCGCGCCCCGACGGGCGTCAGCGGCGCGCCGCTCGCCGTCACGGCGGAGGCCGGCACTCCGCTGGCGGCCGTCCGGGAGAAGGTCACCCGGACCGCGTCGGACCTGGGCACCGGGCGGCTGCGGCTGCTCGTCGGCAAGCCCGGCCTGGACGGGCACTCCAACGGCGCCGAACAGATCGCCGTCCGGGCCCGCGACGCCGGCTTCGAGGTGGTCTACCAGGGCATCCGGCTGACCCCCGAGCAGATCGTCGCGGCGGCCGTCGCGGAGGACGTGCACTGCGTCGGCCTGTCCATCCTCTCCGGCTCGCACGCCGAGCTCGTCCCCGACGTGCTGGCCCGGATGCGGGCGGCGGGGGCGGGCGAGGTACCCGTGATCGTGGGCGGGATCATCCCGTCCGCCGACGCCGCCGCGCTCCGGGAGGCCGGGGTGGCGGCGGTCTTCACCCCGAAGGACTTCGGTATCACCGAGATCATCGGCCGTATCGTCGATGAGATCCGCACAGCGAACGCGCTCGACCCCCTGGAGGTCTCCGCATGACCGGCACCCCCGCCACTCCGGTTAACCGGCTTCGTCCCCGCCGCTCCTGCCTCGCCGTCCCCGGCAGCAACCCCCGCTTCCTGGAGAAGGCCCAGGGCCTCCCCGCGGACCAGGTCTTCCTGGACCTGGAGGACGCCTGCGCGCCGATCGCCAAGGAGGGCGCCCGCCACAAGATCGTGGACGCGCTCAACAACGGCGACTGGACGGGCAAGACCCGGGTCGTGCGCGTCAACGACTGGACCACCCACTGGACGTACCGGGACGTGATCACGGTCGTCGAGGGCGCGGGCCAGAACCTGGACTGCATCATGCTGCCCAAGGTGCAGGACGCCCAGCAGATCGTCGCCCTGGACCTGCTGCTGACGCAGATCGAGAAGACCATGGGCTTCGAGGTCGGCCGGATCGGCATCGAGGCGCAGATCGAGAACGCCAAGGGCCTGGTGAACGTGGACGCGATCGCCGCCGCGTCGCCGCGCATGGAGACGATCGTCTTCGGCCCGGCCGACTTCATGGCGTCGATCAACATGAAGTCCCTGGTCGTCGGCGAGCAGCCGCCCGGCTACGGCGCGGACGCCTACCACTACATCCTGATGCGCATCCTGATGGCGGCCCGCGCCCACGACCTCCAGGCGATCGACGGCCCCTACCTCCAGATCCGCAACGCCGACGGCTACCGCGAGGTCGCCGGGCGCGCGGCGGCGCTGGGCTTCGACGGCAAGTGGGTGCTGCACCCGGACCAGGTGGCGCTGGCCAACGAGATCTTCTCGCCGTCGCAGGACGACTACGACCACGCCGAGCTGATCCTCGACGCCTACGCGTACTACACCTCCGAGGCGGGCGGCGCGAAGGGCTCGGCGATGCTCGGCGACGAGATGATCGACGAGGCCAGCCGGAAGATGGCGCTGGTGATCGCGGGCAAGGGCCGCGCGGCCGGCATGTCCCGCACGTCCAAGTTCGAGATCCCGGAGGCGTGACCGACATGCAGTTCGGCCGGACCTACGAAGAGTTCACCGTCGGTGACGTCTACAAGCACTGGCCCGGGAAGACGGTCACCGAATACGACGACCACCTCTTCTGCCTGCTCACGATGAATCACCACCCGCTGCACATGGACAGCAACTACGCGGAGCGGACGACGGATTTCGGGAAGAACGTCGTCGTGGGCAATTACGTCTATTCGCTGTTGCTGGGGATGTCGGTGCCGGACGTGTCCGGAAAGGCCATCGCCAACCTGGAGGTCGAGTCGCTGAAGCACGTGGCGCCGACGTTCCATGGCGACACCATCTACGGCGAGACGACGGTGCTGGACAAGACGCCGTCGAAGTCGAAGAGCGACCGCGGGATCGTGTACGTCGAGACCCGCGGCTACAAGCAGGACGGCACCGTCGTCTGCGTCTTCCGGCGCAAGGTGATGGTGCCCACCGCCACGTACATCAAGGAGCGCGGCGGCGAGCAGCCCGGCCGCCCCGAACCGATCGTCCGGGAGAAGTGAGATGGGCCGCCTCGCACAGACCGAGGGACTGACGGACGTCCAGCGGGAGATCCTCGCCACGGTCCGGGACTTCGTCGACAAGGAGATCATTCCCGTCGCGACGGACCTGGAGCACCGCGACGAGTATCCGACCGAGATAGTCGAGGGCCTCAAGGAACTCGGCCTGTTCGGGCTGATGATCCCGGAGGAGTACGGCGGGCTCGGTGAGTCGCTTCTCACATACGCGCTCTGCGTGGAGGAGATCGCCCGCGGCTGGATGAGCGTGTCGGGGATCATCAACACCCACTTCATCGTCGCCTACATGCTCAAGCAGCACGGGACGCAGGAGCAGCGCGAGTACTTCCTGCCGCGGATGGCCGCCGGCGAGGTGCGGGGCGCGTTCTCGATGTCCGAGCCGGGGTTGGGCTCCGACGTGTCGGCCATCACCTCCAAGGGTGTCCGGGACGGGGACGAGTACGTCCTCACCGGCCAGAAGATGTGGCTGACCAACGGCGGCTCGTCGACGCTCGTGGCGGTGCTCTGCCGGACGGACGAGGGGCTGCCGGAGGGGTCGGCGCCGCACAAGTCGATGACCACGTTCCTGGTGGAGAAGGAGCCCGGGTTCGGGCAGGTCAGGCCGGGGCTCACCATTCCCGGCAAGATCGACAAAATGGGCTACAAGGGCGTCGACACCACCGAGTTGATCATGGACGGCCTGCGGGTGCCGGCGGACCGCGTGCTCGGCGGGACCACCGGGCGCGGCTTCTACCAGATGATGGACGGCGTCGAGGTGGGCCGCGTGAACGTCGCGGCGCGTGGTTGCGGCGTCGCACAGCGTGCGTTCGAACTGGGCGTCGCCTACGCGCAGCAGCGTCACACGTTCGGGAAGGCCATCGCCCAGCATCAGGCCATTCAGTTCAAGTTGGCCGAAATGGGGACAAAGGTGGAAGCGGCTCATGCGATGATGGTGAGAGCCGCCCGCACCAAGGACTCCGGTCAGCGCAACGACCTGGAGGCCGGGATGGCCAAATACCTCGCCTCCGAGTACTGCAAGGAGGTCGTGGAGGACGCCTTCCGCATCCACGGGGGCTACGGCTTCTCCAAGGAGTACGAGATCGAGCGCCTCTACCGGGAGGCCCCGATGCTCCTGATCGGGGAGGGAACGGCCGAGATCCAGAAAATGATCATCGGTCGGCGCCTCCTGGAGGAGTACCGAATTCAGGGGTGAAGCAGTAGGAATTGTCCGAAATGAGAGGCTTTCGTAGAGGATTTGTCGAGAAGTAGATCACACTCTGTCATCGATGTCCGGCCACCTACTGGCCCTGGCGCTTAGCCAGTTGTCGGTCGCAACCGATAGCATCGCCGGAAAGCCGCCGTCCCCCGATCGTTAATGCGGCACCCTCCGCTACGAAGGTCACCCATGCCCCACAGCTCTACCTCTGCACCACGCGACAGCCTCCTCGGTGTACGCCTCGCGCGCGGAGCATCGCCGTGGCTCCTCCCCACCGTCGCCACGGCGGCGGTCAGCCTCACGCGCGCCCGCCGCTCCGGGCGCTGGGCCGCGCTCGCCGTGCCGACGACCGCGCTGGCCGCCGGCATGCTGTGGTTCTTCCGCGACCCGGAACGCGAGATCGCCCAGGGCCGCGTGATCTCCCCGGCCGACGGCGTGGTGCAGAGCATCATGCCCTGGAAGGACGGCCGCACCCGCGTCGCGATCTTCATGAGCCCGCTCAACGTCCACGTCAACCGCGCGCCGCTGGCCGGCACGGTGACGTCGGTCGAGCACATCCCCGGCGGGTTCGTTCCGGCGTTCAACAAGGAGAGCGAGAACAACGAGCGCGTCGTCTGGCACTTCGACACCGAGATCGGTGACATCGAGATGGTGCAGATCGCCGGCGCCGTCGCCCGGCGCATCGTGCCCTACGTCCCGCAGGGCACCAAGGTGGAGCAGGGCGAGCGCATCGGCCTGATCCGCTTCGGCTCGCGCGTCGACGTCTACCTGCCGGAGGGCGTCGAGGCGGCCGTCGAGGTGGGACAAGCCACGACAGCAGGAGTGACCCGCCTTGACCGTGATTGATCCCGACACACAGGCGGCCTGGGTCCCGGAAGCGGAGCCCGAGGACGACGTCGACGACATGCCGCTCTCCACGCGGCTGTCGATAGCGGACACCCTCACCCTGGGCAACGCGATCTGCGGCTTCATGGCGGTGTACTTCACCACCACCGGCATCCTCATCCCGCACCTCACCAACAACGAGGACGGCGGCATGGCGCGCAACAACGCCGCCACCGCGGTGATGCTGATGCTGCTCGCCTCCGTCTTCGACCTCTTCGACGGCCTGGTGGCGCGGAAGCTGCGCAGTTCGGCGATGGGCGCGGAGCTGGACAACCTCTCCGACCTGATCAGCTTCGGCCTCGCCCCCGCGTACTTCGTGGTCGTCTGGGGCGTCGTCGCCCAGGGCGCCCACCAGAAGGTCTCCGCGGTCGCGGCCGTGGTGGTCCTGCTGGCGGTCGTCCTACGGCTCGCCCGCTTCTCCTGCGTCACGCTGCGGGACGGGATCTTCCAGGGCATGCCGAGCCCCTTCGGCGCCCTCACGGTCGTCTCCGTGGTCCTGCTGGAGCTGCCCTTCGTGCCGACCCTGCTCGCGATCGTCGGTGTCGCGTGGCTCATGGTGAGCCGCGTCGAGTACCCGAAGCCGCGGGGGCGACTGGCCGTCGCCATGCTGAGCTGGATCGTGCTCAGCATGGGGCTGCTGGCTGCCTGGGCGTTCGACGCGCCCGGTGGGGAGCTGCTCCTTCAGACGGGGTGCGCCCTGCAGGTCGTGCTCGGTGCGGTGATTCCGCTTTTCGCCACTGCGCGGCGGGTGAACACTTTCCGTGACAACCGGCGAGAGGCTCGGGCGGCGCAGCTGCCGTAGTTTTCGGAGTTTTCGGATGAGGCCCCGGGCGAATGCCCGGGGCCTTTTTCGCGCCTTCGGCGCGGGGGTGCCCCGGTCCCGCCCTTTCACCGTTGCGGGAGGGCCCGCACCCCGGTGAAAGCGGCTCCGCGCGGTTGTCCTCAAACGCCGGACGGGCTGGTTTTCGCGCCCGGGCCCGCATTCCAGCCCGTCCGGCGTTTGAGGACAACCGCGCGGAGCGCGGTTTCGGGGGTGCGGGGGCGCGGGGGCGCAGCCCCCGCAAGAAACGGTGAAAGGGCGGGACCGGGGCAAAACCCCCCTCGGCGCTCAGCCGAGCGCCTCGCGAGCGATCCGTTCCCCCACCCGCTCCAGCAACGGGCCCGCTTGGGCCATGCACCGCTCCGGATCCGGTTCGAGCTCGGACAGCGCGTACGCCCGCCCGATCCCGAGCGCGGCAAGATCACCCCACCCCAGCTCCAGCCGCCCGCACACAGCCACTACCCGCAGACCTCGAGCCGAAGCCTCCGTAGCGACCCCCTGGACCGCCTTCCCGTACAGCGTCTGCGCGTCCAGCGACCCCTCCCCCGTGATCACCACATCGGCGCGCTCCAGCGCGGAAGCGAACCCGACGACGTCGAGCAGCACCTCGATCCCGGGCCGGAAAGCGGCCCCGAGCCCGACGAGCGCGCCATACCCCAGCCCCCCGGCCGCACCGGCGCCGGGGGCAGAGGCCCGGGAGGGGGCGAGGACGTCCGAGAGGCGGCCGAGGACGCGGTCCAGGAGGGATACATCGGCCGGAGAGGCCCCCTTCTGCGGGCCGTAGACAGCTGCCGCCCCCGAGGGCCCGGTCAGCGGATTGTCGACATCGGAGGCGAGAACGACGTCCGTCCCCGCCAGCCGCCCGTCCAGCCCGGACAGATCCGCCTCCACGAGACCGGCGAGCGCCCCTCCCCCAGGCCCCAGAGCCCGCCCCGAGCCGTCGAGGAACCGCGCCCCCAGCGCGGCGAGCATGCCGGCCCCGCCATCCGTCGTGGCACTGCCGCCCACGCCGAGCACGATCCGCCGGACACCCGCGTCGAGAGCGGCCCGCACCAGTTCCCCGGTGCCGTACGTGGTGGCGGTCAGGGGCGCCCGCCGCCCCGGCGGTACGTGCCGGAGGCCGGACGCCTCCGCCATCTCCACGACGGCCGTGTCACCGGCCAGCGCCCACGCCGCCTCGACGGGCTCGCCGAGCGGCCCGGTCACCCGCGCGGTACGCCGGGTGAACCCGGCGGCCACCACCGCGTCCACCGTTCCGTCACCCCCGTCGGCGACCGGCAGCGCCGTCACGTCCAGGCCGGGCGCCGCCCGGCGCAGTCCGGCGGTGAGGTGGGCGGCGACCTCGACGGCCGTCAGCGAGCCCTTGAACTTGTCCGCGGCGATGAGCACCCGCGCGTCCGCCATCTGCTGCTCCTCGGTCCGATGGTCCCCGATGGTCCGGTGATCCCTGGTCGCGCCGCGCCCGCGCACCCTATCCGGGCGGCCGGGGCGGTGCCCATCCCCTCGGCATCCCCTCGGCATCCCCTCGGCGTTCCCCCGGGCGGCGTGCCAGCCCGGGGAATGCGCCCCAATCCGGCCATAGTGGGGCGTCATGAGCACCGAGACCTCCGACGCGTCCTCCCCGGACCCCTCGGCCCCCTCGTCGCGGGACGACCGCCCGGACCCGCCCCTGGTCGCCGTCGGCGCCGCCGCCGTCCTGGCGGTGGTCGCCTGGGCGGCGCTCGGCAAACGCTCCTTCGACCGGGTCTCCACCACGGCCCTCGGCTGGGTGCTGTCCAACTTCGCGTGGCTGTTCGTCATCGCGGCCGACGTGTTCCTCGTCCTGTGCGTGGTCATCGCGCTCAGCCGGTTCGGCCGGATCCGGCTCGGCGCGGACGACGACCGGCCGGAGTTCGGCAACCTGGCCTGGATCGCGATGATGTTCAGCGCCGGCATGGGCATCGGCCTGATGTTCTACGGCGTGGGTGAACCGCTCCAGCACTTCGTCGCGCCCCCGCCGGGCAGCGGCGCCGCCCCGGACTCGCCGGCCGCCGCCCGTACCGCGCTGGAGTACTCGTTCTTCCACTGGACGCTGCATCCCTGGGCGATCTACGGCATGGCCGGCCTCGCCCTCGCCTACGCCGGCTTCCGCAAGGGCCGCGGCAACCGGCTGAGCTCCGTCTTCGTCCCGCTGCTGGGCAAGGAGCAGGCGGACGGCTGGCCGGGCCGGATCATCGACCTGCTGGCCGTCTTCGCGACGGTCTTCGGCACCGCCACCAGCCTCGGCCTCGGCGCCCTCCAGGTGGCCAAGGGGCTGAACATCACCACCGGGATCAAGGACTCGACGTCCGTCGAACTCGTCGTCATCGGCGCCCTCTCCGCCGCGTTCGTGCTCTCCGCCTTCTCCGGCCTGCACAAGGGCGTCAAGTGGCTGAGCACGCTCAACATCGCGCTGGCCGCCTGTCTGATGCTGTTCGTCTTCCTCCTCGGCCCCACCGTCTTCGTCCTCAACACCGTCCCCGCCGCCACCGGTGCCTACCTGCACGACCTCGTCACCCTCGCCACCCGGACCGGAGCCTTCACCGACTCCGCCTGGCTCGGCGCCTGGACGGTGTTCTACTGGGCGTGGTGGCTGTCCTGGGCGCCGTTCGTCGGCACGTTCATCGCCCGCATCTCGCACGGCCGGACCATCCGCGAGTTCCTGATCGGCGTCCTGCTCGTCCCCAGCGGCGCGACGATCGTCTGGTTCTGCGTGATGGGCGGCAGCGCCCTCCGCCTGGACATGACCGGCGCCGCCGACATGGCGGGGACTGTCGCGCAGGGCGCGGAGGCGTCGCTGTTCGCCCTGCTCGACACGCTGCCGCTGGCCACCCTCGTGTCCTGGATCGCCATGCTGCTGGTGATGACGTACTTCATCACCAGCGCCGACTCCGCCTCCCTGGTGATGGGCTCCCTCACCAGCCGTGGCGCCCTGCACCCGCGGAACTGGCTGGTGGTCACGTGGGGTGTGCTGATGGCCGCGGTGGCGGCGGTGCTGCTGGTGGCCGGCGGGCTGAAGTCGCTGCAGTCGGCGACGATCCTCGTCGCCCTGCCGTTCGTCCTGGTGATGCTGGCGCTGTGCTGGTCGCTGCTGACCGAGTTGCGCGCCGACCCGGGCGCGGGGCCGGCCCGGCACCACGCGCTGCACGGGCTGCGGGACGCCCTGCGGACGATGGTCGGGGAGGCGATGACCGAGCAGGGGCCGGGCCCGGTGCGCCACCCCCGGCTGCGGCGGGTCGCCGAGAGCGCCCGGGAGCGCGGGGAGGGGGACGGCGGCGACGGCCGGCCGTCCTGACCTTCCCAGTAAGAACCTGTGTCCAAACCCGAGGCTCACAGGTCAGCGCCATGCGTGACGGCGACGACCCTGCACACGCTCTTCCCACAGCAGGATCGCCGCGTCACGGTCGACGATGTTCACGGTGCCGTCCGCGACCAAGTCCGGCACACTCCAACAGCCGTTCCTGAAGGTCGCCGAGGCCGTATGTTCGGGGACGCGCATGGCCACGTCGGCAGTGGTCCAGGCCATGCCTGCCGGTGAAGGGCGGCCCGGAGTATGGCCGGTTTAGGCGGCGAACCACGATATCCAGCCGTTATGCCCTGTTCCGGTGAACGTTCCGGTTGCGTCTCGCTAGGTTTCCTCCGGGGGCTGACCTGCGGCCCCGCCCGACCGGAGGAGTGATGCATGACCCAGCTCCACACCAACTCCGATGACCGCATTGCCCGGTTGAAGGCCGGTCTGAGCGACGATCCGAAGGTCTCCCGGTCGGTGGACCGGTTACGGCTGCGCCGACCGGCCAACGTCCTGGCCGGTGCCACGTTGCACGCCGCGGCCCGCCAGGAGCAGGGGCTGGAGCTGTCGGAGCTGGAGGACAGCCTGCTGGAGGTGCTGCGCGGGTTCATTCCCGAGGAGGAGATCGCCGCGGCCGGCAAGGCGTACCGGGAGGCGTCCCCCGCGGCCGTGGACCGGGTCTTCCCCGCCGAGGTGGGACACCTGGAGGTCGGGGAGCCGTACACGTTCGCGGACCTGGGCCGCGACCTGTCCGCCCTGGCACCCGGCATTCTGGCGCAGCCGAACGTGAGCATCGTCGACGTCACCACGCTGGCCGAGGGGCAGCCGGTGGACGACGCGGCGTTCCTGGAGGCGATGGCCGCGACCGGGTCCGGCGCGACGGTGCTGACCGCGCCGCGCCAGGAGGTGCCCGACGCGCTGGTGCTGCCCACGGAACTGCCGCTGAAGCGGTTCACGTGTGTGCGCGACACCGCCGACCAGTGGGGTGGCTCGGACGAGATCCACTGGGCGTTCGCCGCCGGCGCCGACTGCGCCGCGCGCAGCACCTACGCCTCACCGCAGTTCGGTGACGTGGACACCGGCGAGAGCAGGGACTTCGCCGCCGACGCGTACGTGTTCGCCGGGGAGGTCGCCCAGCACCTGATCACGAACATCCAGTGCTGGGAGAAGGACCAGGGAGACCTCTTCGGTGAACTGCGCGCACGGTTGCGCGACGTGGCCGACACCTGCTCGCGGGCCGCGGTGGGCATCATGCAGGACGGCGAGAAGCAGGAAGCGGCACTCGCGGCCGTCATCGCGGTCGTGGCGGCGCTGATCGACTGGCTGCTGGGGTGGCTCGTCAACGACGACGACCTGGTGGGCGATCGCAGTGTGGCGTTCACCCGCGCGGGCCTGCAGGCGCTGAACGGCAGGGACACCGTCCTGGACTTCACCTCCTCGGGCCACTACCGGCTGACCTTCGGCTGCCGGACCCAGGCCCTCCGTCAGCCGACGGCCAGCACGCAGATCTCCTACAGGATCCTCGGCAGCAACGAGGCCTACGCCGTCATCGGGTCGAGCCCGTTCGGGCCCGCCGTGGCCCAACGGAACGACCTCAACGTCCTGTATGTAACGGACAGCAGCGGGCAGTCGCTCGGCGGGCGCCGGGGCACCGGCCTGGGTTGGGAGGGATGGTGGAACCTGAGGCACGTGAGCAGCGGTGCCCGTCCCGCGTTGGCGCAGCACGGGACGAAGACCATCTTCGCGGTCCGGGGCGCGGGCACCGACCGCTCGGTGTACTCGGGGATCGTCAGCACCGCCGCCCCGTACAAGTTCCCCGACGTGACCAGCAGCCACGGCCCGGCCCTGGCCGTCTTCAACAACGCGGTGCACTGCGTGGTGGCCGACGGCGCCGACGGCAGGCTGATGCACGCCACCGCGCCCGACGGCACCACCTGGAGCCCCTTCACCCCGGTGGCCGGCGACATCGGCGGCCTCAGGAGCACCGGCAGCCCGGCGCTCGCGGTGTTCAACAACAAGCTCTACTGCGTCTACGCGATGCAGTACCCCGACAGCTCGGCGCAGCACGACGGAACCCTCTGGTCGGTCGTGTTCGACGGCACCAGGTGGTCGGCCCTTCCGCTCCCCGGCGACCGCAAGGTCCCTCCCGGCATCGGCGTGGGCCTGGCGGCCTTCGGCACCACCAAGCTGTACATCGCCACCCGCGGCCCCAAAGGCGACCAGAGCCTGTACTGGGCCGTCTCCTTCGACGGCTCCACCTGGAGCGCCTTCACCCAAATCCCCGGCGCGTGGACCGCGGACACACCCAGCCTCGCCTTCTGGGACGCCACTCCCGTGATGCAGGCCCGCGGCCTCTACCTCACCTACCGGGGCCCCGGCACCGAGTGACCGCTGCGCCGCTGATCACCAAAGGGGCCGACCTGGTCTCCGCCTAGCGGGTCCGCGCGGGCCCGCCGCCCGGGGGCGTTCACCCGCCGGGTTCACGCGACGCGGCGGATACGCAGACCAGGGTCCGCCCCGCCAGATGCCGGCGGTATTCACGCCTCTTCGTCCTCGGGAATGACGTGCCCGTCCTCGTCGAGACTCAGGTGCATGTGGGTCGGCGGCTGGCTGTTCACGTCGGACGGGCGCGGACCCTCCGGCCCCTCGGGGCCCCAGCGGATCAGGCGGCGGGTGCGGCAGATCTGGTGGATGGTGCCGAGGAATTCGAGCCGGTGGAGCATGCCGGTCCGCAGCGCCGCCGAAGCCTCCGCATACGGGGCCAGCGCCGGGTCGGCCTGCCCGTCGGCCGTGCGGTAGGTGGTGGCGTCTTCGCCGACGGCGGCGTAGGGGATGAGGTCGTGCTGGCGCGGCAGTATGTAGGTCAGCGTGAAGTCGAGGGTCTTGCGGGCATCGTGCACGGAGGCGTGCGCGCCGCTGGCAGGCTTCCAGCGGTGTTCGTCGTGGTCGGCGTCGTGCTCGACCAGGACGAACACCGCGGGGAGCAGCAGCACCTCGGGGTGGGTGGTCAGGGCGCGGGCGGAGTCGGCGCGCACGTCGTCGGGGAATCGGTCGCCCGTGTAGTGCAAGGTGCGCAGGGACCAGCGCTCCACGGCGTTCGCCGGGGGCACGGGCGCGGCGATGTCGAGGACCAGGCCGTCGTCGAGCATGCGGTCGCGGTGCGCGCGGTCCCAGTTGGGGACGGGCTGCTCGGGGTCGGTGGGGCGCGGGCCTTCGATGCCGTCCGGGCCGGCGACGGCGTACTCCTCGGCGCGCACCACCCGGTAGCGGGTGCCGGCGACGTCCAGGTCGTCCACCGTCTCGGTCTCCAGCCGCTCCACCGCCGCGAGCAGTTCGCGGCGCACGGCCTTGTCGAGGGGCGGTGCGGGTGCGTCCTCGCCTGCGTACGCCTGGTACCACAAGACGGAGTTGAGCTGTCGCGTGCCAGCTGCGGGCAGCCGTTCGTGATCGGGCACACCACGCGCCACCGCCCGGCGTCTGCCGGGGACTGGGCTGCCACCCCGAACAGCGGGCCCCGCAGCATCAGCACGCTTTCGCGGCGCAGCGCGTCCAGGGCGTCGGCTTCGACGGCGGCCTCGACCGGTTCCACCGGAAGGCGCACCACCGTCGGGTCGTCCCCAACCAACCGAACGGCGTCGTTCCGTGCCTGTTCACGCCATCGGGCGGCTGGAACGGGCCAATCACCGGCGGGTTGCCGCGGCCGGTCCTCGAGACCATGAATGATCTTTGGGACGCGTCGACGCCGATCCGATGCATGCAGCATGAGGAGCGCTCATGACCACCAGCGAAGAACCCACCGCAGCCGTCGCCGACGAAGGCATCCGGCAGATCCCCCCGACGGTCCGAGATGCCCAACCGTCCGCCGTCACCGAAGCCCGCGACCACCTGCTGCGGGCCATCGGCGCCGAGGCCCGACACGTCGCCGACACGTCGCCCGGACAGGCGTCCGCCGCGCTGGCGGAGCTTGCCCGTGCCTACGCCCTCGTGACATCCGGCGTCACGGGCGCCGCGGCGGGTTCCGAGTTCGACGTCCACGCGGGGTACAGGCCGCAGTCGAAGCAACTGGTGCAAACCGGGGAGGCCCACGTCGCCGACGAGAACGGGAATCTGGTGCTCGACTAGGACGGGAATCCGGTCGTCCGGCACCGACCAGGCGCATCGCAGTCGGGAATACGGCCATCCCGTCCCTTGGCGATGCCGGTCCAGGGGCCGCATTCGTTGCGGCTGTCGGAAACGAGGAAGCCGTCAATGGGTCGGCGAGGTCGTGGTTGTCGGTGGCGTGTCGGGTGCCGTCTCGGCCAGCGCGCGAGGCCGCGTTGCCGGGGCAGGAGCTGCGGCTGGGTGCGCAACTTGTCCAGCACGGTCATGCCGAACTTCCCGCGCCCCTTCGAACGCCTCGCTGAGCCCCCGGAGCAGTACGACCCAAACCGGTTGGCGGGCTGAGGGCGGTGGATTGCGGGAGACTGGGCGGGTGGACGATCCCGAGCGCGGGGACGAGGTCCCGGCGGATCTGTGCGACCTGTGCGGGACGGTGGTCACGGACGGCAGCGAGCTCTATGCGCGCGTCCGGGACTCCTCGGCGATCCATGCGCATGACGACCGGTATGAAGGGTTGACCGACCCTCCCAGTAAGGGTTGCCCCTGCCCCTAAGGGTTGACCCTGCCCCCAAGGGCAGGGTTTAGCCTCCGTGAGACAGCAGCGGAGGGGAGCGGCATGCGGATCGGCGACGTCGCCCACCGGGCGGGCGTGACCGTCAAGGCGGTGCGGTACTACGAATCGCTGGGGCTGGTCGTGCCCGACCGGCTGGCGAACGGCTACCGCGACTACGACGAGCACGACGTCCGGGTCATCGGCGAGATCAAGGCCCTCAACCGGCTCGGGATCCCCGTCGAGGACACCCGCCCCTTCCTCGACTGCCTGGCGGCCGGCCGGCCGTACGCCGACGACTGCCCGGCCTCGCTGGCCGGCTACCGGGCGGCGATCGACGACCTGACCCGCCGGATCGACGCCCTCACCGCCCGCCGGGCGGCGCTGACCGCCCACCTGCACGAGGCCGCCCACCGCAACAGCAGCGTCCCACCGGGAGATCCCATGCACGACTTCGCCACTCTGCCCGCCGGCCTGCCCGTCCCCGAGGACGACGGCGCCTGCGACACCCTGCCGGGACAGGCCCTGCCGCCCCTCGAACTCCCGGGCACGGACGGCCGGTCCGTCCGCCTGGACGCGCTGGGCACCGGCCGGTCCGTGATCTACGTGTACCCGCTCACCGGGCGGCCCGGCACCGACCTGCCCGAGGGCTGGAACGCCATCCCGGGGGCCCGCGGCTGCACCCCGGAGTCGTGCGGCTTCCGCGACCACCACGAGGAGCTCACGGCAGCCGGCGCGGCGCGGGTCTTCGGGCTGTCCGGCCAGGACACCGCGTACCAGCGGGAGATGGCCGAGCGGCTGCGGCTGCCGTTCGCCGTCCTCTCCGACCCCGGGCTGCGGCTGGCGGACGAGCTGCGGCTGCCGACCTTCGAGGCGGGCGGGCGGCGGCTGTTCCGGCGGCTCACCCTCGTCGTCCGGGACGGTCTCGTGGAGCACGTCTTCTACCCGGTGTTCCCGCCGGACCGGCACGCGGGGCAGGTCCTCGACTGGCTGCGCCGGCACCCCCGCCGGGAGTCGGCCTCGCGCGGGTGACGAACCCCGCGCAGTGGCGAAGTGTCCGCTATCCGCCGAAAGACCTAGGTCCCGGACGTCCCGTACCCGCGCGCTAGCATCGGCGGAGTGCCGCCCCGGCGCACTCCGTTGCGCGTCGTTGCCCGCGCCGGGGCGGCGCTGTCCGATGGAGGCGGTTCGGTTCGACGAGGGCGGTTCGGTCGGACGAGGACGGTTTGGTCCGACGAGGACGGTTTGGTCCGACGAGGACGGTGCTGTCCGACGAAGCGGGACGCGAGGGACGGGGAGAGGGAGCGGTCATGGAACGCAGCCGTACGGAAGAGGTCGAGGACCTGATGCACCGCTTCCCCGGGGTGCCGCGGGAAGCCGTCATCAAGGAGGACCTGCTGCGCGGCGGCATCGCCTTCGACGAGTCCGCGCTCACCGGGGAGGAGGGCGGCGACGTCAAGCCGAAGTCCTACTTCATCTTCTCCTTCGACCACCGCACCCTCCCCGAACTCGGCGCCGCCGCCCTGCGCCGGCCGCCGGAGGAGATCGTGCTGACCGGCGGCCCCTACGGGCTCCGGCGCACCGTCGTCTCGGTGCGCGTCAACCCCCAGTCCCCCTACCGGGTCGGGGTCACCCCCGACGGGACGCTCGGCCTGATGCTGGACGGCCGGCACATCGCGGACGTGGGCCTGCCGCCGATGCCGGACTACTACCGGCACACGCTGGCCAACGGCAAGTCCGTGATGGAGGTGGCCCCGACCATCCAGTGGGGCTACCTGATCTACCTGACGGTCTTCCGGGTCTGCCAGTACTTCGGCGCCAAGGAGGAGTGCCAGTACTGCGACATCAACCACAACTGGCGCCAGCACAAGGCGGCCGGCCGCCCGTACACGGGCGTGAAGTCGGTGGAGGAGGTGCTCGAGGCGCTGGAGATCATCGACAAGCACGACACGGCAGGCGCCTCCCGCGCGTACACCCTCACCGGCGGTTCCATCACCTCCCGGGTGGACGGCCTCACCGAGGCGGACTTCTACGGCCGTTACGCGCAGGCGATCGAGGAGCGCTTCCCCGGCCGCTGGACCGGGAAGGTCGTCGCCCAGGCCCTGCCGAAGGCGGACGTCCAGCGGTTCCACGACTACGGGATCCGCATCTACCACCCCAACTACGAGGTGTGGGACCGGCGTCTGTTCGAGCTCTACTGCCCCGGCAAGGAGCGCTACGTCGGCCGCGACGAGTGGCACCGCCGCATCCTGGACTCGGCCGAGGTCTTCGGCCCGCGGAACGTCATCCCCAACTTCGTGGCGGGCGTGGAGATGGCCGCGCCGGCCGGCTTCACCTCGGTCGGCGAGGCCGTCGACTCGACGGCGGAGGGGCTGCGGTTCTTCATGTCCCGCGGCATCACCCCCCGGTTCACCACCTGGTGCCCGGAGCCCACGACCCCGCTCGGCCGCTCCAACCCCGAGGGCGCGCCGCTGGAGTACCACATCCGGCTGCTCCAGACCTACCGCGCGACGATGGACGAGTTCGGCCTGACGTCCCCGCCCGGCTACGGCCCGGCGGGGCCGGGGCGGGCGGTGTTCTCGGTGAGCTCGTTCATGGACAGCCTGCCGGCGGACGACTCCGGCCCGTCGAGCACCCCCAGCCCGTCCGGCGCTTGAGGACAAGCGGCGAAGCCGCTTTCGGGGGCGCGGGGGCTCGCCCCCCGCGAGAAACGGTGAATGGGGGTGCCCCCTCTGGGGGAGGGACCGGGGCGCAAAACCCACGGCGCGCACAGCGCGCCGGACGAATTCCCCTCGCCCCGCCCGCCACCACTCCGTACCCTCACCCCATGGCGAAGAACCCCCTGGTGGCAATCCTCACCGGAGCAGGCGTCTCCACAGACTCCGGCATCCCCGACTACCGAGGCCCCAACGGCCTCTGGCGCCGCGACCCGGAAGCGGAGAAGCTCGTCACCTACGGGTACTACATGAACGACCCGGAGATCCGCCGCCGCTCCTGGCTGATGCGCCGCGACGCCCCCACCCTCCGGGCCCGCCCGAACGCCGCGCACGACGCGATCGTCCGGCTGGAACGCTCGGGGACACCCGTACGGGTCATCACCCAGAACGTGGACGGCCTGCACCAGGCGGCCGGCCTGCCGGACCGCAAGGTGCTCGAACTGCACGGCTCCACCCGGTCGGTGGTCTGCACGGAGTGCGACGCGCGCTCGACGATGGAGGCCGCGCTGGAGCGCGTCGCGGCGGGCGACCCGGACCCGGCGTGCGAGGCGTGCGGCGGCATCCTGAAGTCGGCGACCGTGATGTTCGGGCAGCCGCTGGACCCCGCCGTGCTCGGCGACGCGCTGACGGTGACCAAGGCGTGCGACGTCTTCGTCGCGGCCGGCACCAGCCTGATGGTCAACCCGGCGGCGTCCCTCGCCGGAGTGGCGGCCGACCACGGCGCCCGACTGATCATCGTCAACGCCGAGCCCACCCCGTACGACGAACGGGCGGACGAGCTGATCCGGGAACCGATCGGAACGGCGCTGCCGGCACTGCTGCGGCGGTGGGAGGGGCGTCCGGAAAGCTGAGGGGGTCGTGAGGCGGGGGCGGCGCGCGTGATGCGAATTGCGGACGCGGAGGACGCGGCGCACGCTGGAAATGATGCCGCTCTGTGCGGCGATCCGCACGTGTCGAGCGCTCGGCCCGGAGGCCGGTGAGCCGCCTGCTCCCGGAAGGGCCGTGCGCCACCGGACCGATCAACGTCGGTGCACCATTCGGAACGCAGAAGACTCGTCGATGTCGGGAGTGGACGACATGACGGAACCGACCACATCGGGAACGTCGGCCACCGAACTCGCCCAGCAGGTGATGCCCTCGGTTCTCGAACTGCAGAAGGTGCTTCTCGCACACGCGGGAGGCGGCCGTGACGCCCAGGAAATCAGGGGATACGTGAGCCTCACCTCCTGTTACCAGAACAGCTGCGGTGGCCCCACCCTGAAGTGACAGTGCCCAACGTGGGACGGTTGTCCCCGACCACCATCGCGAACGCGGCATCCCCGGTCCCGGTGCCGTCCCACGCGAGCGGCGCCGCCCGAATGCGGGTGGACGGAACACCGTCCGCGGTGTCCACCCCCGCCGACGTGCCCTTGGACGACCGCGAGGCGGTGCCATGCACGACGAGGCGGTGTCATGCACGACTGGGAACTCCTCAACGCCTACGCGCAGTACCACCCCAGGTGGTTCGAGAGCGCGGACGCTTACACGCCGGACCCGGAGCACGCCGGGGTGTTCGAGGCCCTCGCGCCCCCCGGGTGGACGCTCCGCCGCAGCGGCCTCTGGTACGTCGCCGAGTCGCCCCGCGCCACGTCGGTCCCGGCCCCCGAGCAGGGCTGGAAGATCCACGTGGCGGTGCGCTCCCAGGACTCCCCCGCGTGCCTGGAGCGAGCGGCCCGATGCGCCGTGGACGCCGCAGTGCCGTTCAAGTTCCTGGTGGACTCGCGGACGGTGGCCGAGGTCAACGGCAAGCTGTGGCCCCGGGGTTCCAGCGGGAAGTTCATGACCTTCTACCCGCCCGACGACCGGGCGTTCCTCCGCCTCGGGCACACCCTGACGCGGGAACTGCGCGGTTTCGACGGCCCGTACGTCCTCTCCGACCGGAGGTGGCCGCGGTCCTCGTGCGTGTACTACCGGTACGGCGGCTTCAGCCCGCGGACGCTGCTGCGGCCGGACGGCAGCCGCCGGTTCGTCATCGCCGACCGCGACGGAACGTACGTCCCCGACGTCCGGCTCCCGTACTGGCACCTCCCGGAGTGGCTGACCGACCCGCTCGCCCCGGACGGACCGCCGCCGGCGGGGGCCGGGACGGCGCCGGCCCTCCACGACGGGCGCTTCCGCGTGACGTCGGCGTTCGGCTTCTCCAATCGCGGCGGGGTCTACCTCGCCGACGACCGGTCCACCGGCCGACCGGCCGTGCTGAAGGAGGCCCGGCCGCACATCGTGGTGGGATCCGGCCGCCTCGACGCCATAGGGCTGCTGGAGAAGGAGTACCGCATCCTGCGCACCCTCTCCGACTGTGGTTTCTACGTACGCCCGATCGAGATCTTCGAGGAGGGCGGACACACCTTTCTCGTCGAGGAGTACCTGCCGGGTGAGCATCTGGGCCGCCACACCATCAGGACGAATCCGCTCTACCGGGCGGGGCTCACCCGGGCCGCCCTGGACGACTACTACGCCGGCGTCCGCCCCCACTGGGTGCGACTGGCCCGGGCGATCGGAGCGGCCCACCGCCGCGGCGTCGTGCTGGGAGACCTCTCCTTCAACAACGTCATCGTTCCGCACGAGGGCGGAATCCGCGTCATCGACCTCGAATGCGCCGTCGAGGAAGGCGTGGACCCGCCCGTCGGCCTCCACACGCCGGGCATGGCGATGCCCGAGGCGGTGCGGTCGGGGGTCGCCGACCGGGCCAACGACCTTTACGCGCTGGGTGCGGTGGTGTTCGGAAGCGTCATGCTGGCGAACGCGATGACCGAGCTGTACGCGCCGTCGCGCCGCCGCTTCCTCACCGGGCTCACCGGCGACCTCGGGCTGTCCGGTCCGTTCGTCGCACTGCTCGACGAGTTGACGGAACGGCCGGGTTCCGGGCACGTGCGGGACATCGACGAGGTCATCGCGGCCTTGGCGACCGTCCCCGTCACGGCGTCGGCTCCGGCCTTGGCCCGTACGTCGGGTCCAGAGGCCCGTACGTCGGGTCCGGGGGCCCGTACGTCGGGTCCGGGGCGGGCCCCGGGTCCGACAGCCGCTTGGGGACCGGCGTCCGATCGCCCTGGAGCGGACGGGTCACCGGATCGCGGCACGCGCGAACTCGCCCGGGAGGCGCGGACCGCCGCCCTCCGCTACCTGGAACGCACCGCCACGCCGGAGCGCGACGACCGGTTGTTCCCCGCGGACCCCGCGGTCTTCGAGACCAACCCGCTCTCCGTCGCCTACGGCGCCGCGGGCGTCCTGCACACGCTGCACCACACCGGACGCCCGGGCGCGGTCCCGCCCCGCCTGACCGGCTGGCTGGCCGGCCGGGAGATCACCGACGACGCGTACCCGCCGGGCCTCTACCTCGGGCAGGCAGGCATCGCCTGGGTCCTGGCCGAGCTGGGCCGGCCGGAGGCCGCCGCCGCCCTCCTGCGGCGGGCCGGCCGGCACCCCCTGCTCGACGCCTCGCCCGACGTGCTGCACGGACTGGCGGGCTACGGGATCGCTTGCCTCCGGTTCTGGCTCGACGGGTACGGCGACGACTTCCTCGACGCCGCCGTCCGGGCCGGGGAGCGGCTCAGGGACACCCGCCTCCGCGGGCCCCGGGGCCCGTACTGGCCGGATCCGGAGGGCAACGTACCGCTCGGTTACGCCACCGGCGGCAGCGGGATCGCGCTGTTCCTCCTCTGCCTCTCCCTGGCGGCGCACGACGAACGCGCCTTCGCCCTCGGCCGCTCCGCCCTCGGGCACGACCTGGCGTACGGGGTCCGGCACGGGGCGGAGTTCGAGGGGTTCCCGGCCATGGTCCCCCTGGAGGGGGAAGCGGAGGCCGTCGTGCCCAGGTGCTACTGGGACTCCGGTTCCGCGGGCGTCCTCACCACCCTCATCCGCTACCTGGCCGTCCGGCCCGACGACGGGCTCGCACGGTGGCTGGACCCGCTCGTCGAGAACGTCCACCACAAGTACGCCGTTCTCCCGCAGCTCTTCCACGGGCTGTCGGGCATGGGTAACGCGCTGCTCGACGTGTGGCGGTTCACCGGCGACCCCGAGTACCGGAGAGCCGCCTGGACGGTGGCGGAAGGCGTCCTCCTCTTCCGCGTGGACCGCCCGGAGGGGACGGGCTTCCCCGGAGAGCAGGCGGTCCGCGAGAGCGCTGACCTGGCCACCGGGACGGCGGGGGTCGTCGCCTTCCTCGACCGCTTGCTCAGGGCGGACGCCGGTCCCGAGGCCGACGGGAGCCGGGACTTCGTCGTCGACGACCTGATCCCGTGCGCCGGGCGCCGACCGGGCGGAGCGGCTTGAGCGGAGCCGGAACGAGCGGGTCGGAACCGAGCGGGTCGGAACCGAGCGGTTCGGAACTGAGCGGGTCGAGACCGGGCGGGTCGGAAATCAGAAAAGGGAATCCTGCTTCAGCAAGCCCTGCTTGCCGCCCACCCTCCCCAGCTCCACTCCCTCCAGCTCCAGCAGCCGCTGCTTGCGCTCCACGCCCCAGCCGTAGCCCGTGAGGCTGCCGTCGGAGCCGATCACTCGGTGGCAGGGGACGATGATCGAGACGGGGTTCTTCCCGTTGGCGAGCCCGACCGCCCGGGAGGCGCTGGGCGCGCCGATGTGCCGGGCCAGCTCCCCGTAGGACATCGTCTCCCCGTAGGGGATCTCCAGGAGCCCGTCCCAGACCCGGCGCTGGAACGGGGTGCCGCGCAGGTCGAGCGGGACGTCGAAGCGCGTCAGCTCACCGGTGAAATACGCCTTGAGCTGGCGGGTGACCTCGCCGAACGGGCTGTCGTCGGGCCGCCCGAACTTCTCGTCGGCGGGCCGGTGCCGCTGGTCGAGGATGTAGAGCCCGGAGAGCGTGGAGCCGTCGGCGGCCACCAGGGTGAGGGGGCCGTAGGGGCTGTCGATGACGGTGTGTACGGCGGACATGGCGGGTTCTGTTCGCTTCCGTTCGGTGTCAAGGGCAGGCTGGGGCTCGTACTACCGGAGGGTACGCCGTCGGCCCTTCAGCCCGTCCGGCGTTCGAGGACCTCGCGGCGAAACCGCGATGCCGGGGTCCGGGGCGGAGCCCCGGAAGAAACGGTGAAAGGGTGGGACTGGGGCACACCTCACACGGGGCGCACACCCCCGGCACCCCACCCCCGTCATCCGCGCCCCTCCCGGGGGCGCTCCGGCATACGGGCAGCCGGGTGATCATCCGTGGCCCACAGATACTGCACGGCATAAGCCCGCCAAGGCCGCCAGGCCACCGCGTGCCGCGTCAGCGCACCAGGCGTCGCCGGCAGCCCGAGCCCGGCCGCCGCCCGGCGCACGCCCAGGTCCGTGGGCAGAAAGGCGTCGGGGTCCCCGAGCCCGCGCATGGCGATGATGTCGGCGGTCCAGGGCCCGATGCCGGGTATCTCGGCGAGCCGGGCCCGGGCGCGATCCCGGTCGCCGCCCACCCCGAGGTCGAGTTCGCCGGAGGCGAGGGCGGCGACGAGGCGGGTGAAGGCGGCGCGACGGCCGGCCGGCATGGCGAGGGACGCGGGGTCGAGGGCGGCCAGGGCCTCGGTGGACGGGAACAGGTGGGTGAGCCCGCCGGAGCCACCGCCGGAGTCACCGCCGGAGGTCCCGACCCGGGTGCCGTGGGCGGTGACCAGCCGGGCGGCGAGGGTCCGGGCCGCGGCCGTGGACACCTGCTGCCCGAGGACGGCCCGCAGCGCGAGCTCCTCCGCGTCGACCGTACGCGGCACCCGGCGCCCCGGCCCCTTGTCGATCAGCGGCGCGAGATGCGGGTCGGTCCGCAGCAGCGCGTCGACGGCCTCCGGGTCGGCGTCGAGGTCGAGCAGCCGCCGGCAGCGGCTGATGGCCCCGGCCAGGTCGCGCTGGTCGGAGAGGGCGAGGCGGCAGGCGATGTGGTCGGGCATGGGCCGGAGGGCGACGGTTCCGTGCCCGTACGGCAGGCGCAGGGTGCGGTGGTACGCGCCGTCGCGCCACTCCTCCACGCCGGGGACGGCGGTGGCGGCGAGGTGGCCGAAGAGGTTGTCGGGGGTGAACGGGGCACGGAACGGCAGGCGCAGGGTGAGGGCGCCGGGCGTGACCGGCGGCCGGCCGCGCCCGGCGCGGGCCCGGAGTTCGGTGGGGGTCAGGGCGAAGACGGCGCGGACGGTCTCGTTGAAGGCGCGGACGGAGGCGAAGCCGGCGGCGAACGCCACGTCGGCCATGGGGAGTTCACCGGCCTCGATGAGGACGCGGGCGGTCTGCGCGCGCTGGGCGCGGGCGAGGGCCAGCGGTCCGGCGCCGAGTTCGGCGAGCAGCTGGCGTTCGATCTGCCGGGCGCTGTAGCCGAGCCGGGCGGCGAGGCCGGGCACGCCCTCCCGGTCGACCGTGCCGTCGGCGATGAGCCGCATGGCGCGGGCGACGACGTCGGCGCGTTCGTTCCAGCGCGGCGAGCCGGGACTCGCGTCGGGCCGGCAGCGCTTGCAGGCCCGGAACCCGGCCTGCTGCGCGGCGGCGGCGCTCGGGTAGAAGCTCATGTTCCGGTCCTTGGGCAGGACCGCGGGACAGCTGGGACGGCAGTAGATGCGGGTGGTGAGGACGGCGGTGAAGAACCAGCCGTCGAAGCGGGGGTCCTTGGACCGCGCGGCCCGCACGCAACGGTCGAAGTCGGTGTGCATGCAGTAAAGGATCGGTGCCGCGGCCGCCGGAGGCTGGCGGAAATCCGACATGGCCGTCGGCGGAGACCGGCCTGCCCCCATCCATCCGTCAATGACGGTTGACGCGCCACACCTCTGTCATCCATGGTTGACACATGGCCGGAACAGACGCGAAAGACGCGGTCGGCACCACCGAGGCCGCCATGGACACCGACCCCCGCGTGGGGCTGCGCGCCGTCGCCGCGCTGCGGCGGCTGGTCGAACGACTTGAGGCCCTCCAGGTCGACAACGCCCGCAGGCTGGGCTGGTCGTGGGAGGAGATCGGCACCCAACTGGGTGTGAGCAGGCAGGCCGTCCACAAGAAGCACGCCCGGAGGTAGACGACGATGTTCGAACGTTTCACCAAGGAAGCCCGGTTCGTGGTCATCGGCGCCCAGGAGGAGGCGCGCGCCCTGCGCCACTCCCGCATCGGCGTCGAACACCTCCTCGCCGCCACGGCGGGCCGCCCGGAGTCGCTGGGCGGCGCCGCCCTCTTCCGGCTCGGCATCACCCCCGAGACGTGCCGGGAGGCGATCCGGTCGGCGGCCGGGCTGGACGAGGACGACGCGGAGGCGCTGCGCTCGCTGGGCATCGACCTCTCGGCCGTACGTGCCCGCGCGGAACGGTCGTTCGGGCCGGGGGCACTGGACGGGAACGGCGGGCCGGACGGGACCGACGAGTCACCCTCCCGCTGGAGGCCGTTCCGCTCCGCGAAGGGGTCCCGGCAGCACCACATCCCGTTCACCCGGGAGGCCAAGCGGGCCCTGGAGCAGTCCCTGCGGGAGGCGCTCGCCCGCAAGGAGAACTGGATCGGCACCGAGCACGTCGTCCTGGGCGCCCTGGCCCTCGACCACCCGCCGACGGTACGCGTCCTCCGAACCCTCGGCACGGACCCGCAGACGCTGCGCGCCGACCTGCTGGCCCACCTGCGACGGGCGGCGTGAGGCCGAACCAGCCCGTCGGGCGATTGAGGACAACCCCACGAAGCGCGGTTTCGGGAGTGCGGGGGCACGGCCCCCGCAAGAAACGGGAA
>NZ_JAIQLH010000160.1 GCF_020037025.1 Streptomyces huiliensis
GCCGAGCTCGCGGCCTTCCTCTCCGCCCGGCCGGACGAGGCCGAGGGAGCCCCGGAGGCCGCCGCGGCCCTTTCCTGAACCACCCAAGATCACCAACAATCGACCCCGGACCCCCTCCACTTCACCCAAGGAGCACAGCAGATGAGCGCCACCAACCCCTTCGAGGACAACGACGCCCGCTACTACGTCCTCGTCAACGCCGAGAACCAGCACTCGCTGTGGCCGGTGTTCGCCGAGGTCCCCGCCGGCTGGACCGTCGTGCACGGCGAGGACAGCCTCCAGGGCTGCACCGAGTACGTGGACGCGAACTGGACCGACATGCGTCCGGCCAGTCTCGCCGCGCGGTCCTGACCCGGACCCCCGCCCCCGCCCCGCGCGGTCCGGACCGGTCGTCCCGGCCGGACCGCGCGGTCGAACCACCCCTCGGATCGGATACCTGACGTCGTGAGCACCCACCCCGCCAAGCCGGAGCAGCACCCCGGCCACGCCGACCGGCCACCGGGCGACCGGCCGGCCGCCGAGCCCGCGAAGGACCGGGCTCCCACCGACGAACGGGCGCTTGCCACCGGACCGGTGGCTGAGGAAGAAGAACCCGCCGCCGCCGATGTCGACGTCGAGGAGACCGAGACCGAGGCCGAGACCGAGGACGAGGACGACGACCCGAAGAGCCTCCCCGCCGAGCGCCGCCGCCGCGCCCGCCGGCTGCTGCGCGGCTCGCTGCGCCCGCACCGGGCCACGCTGTTCGCCGGGATGATCTCCGCCTGCCTCCGTCAGGTCGCGCTGCTCGCCGTCCCGTGGTGCGTCCAGCGGGCCCTGGACGACGGCATCACGGGCGAGGACGACGGCGCCCTGCTGCTCTGGTCCGGTGCCACCGCGCTCGCCGCCTGCGTGCAGTTCGCCGGGCTCTACGGCTGGCAGTACTGGGCGAGCGTCACCGACGCCCGGGTCGGCGCCGACCTGCGGGCGCGGCTGCTCGGCCGGCTGGCCGGGCTGGACCGGGCCGCCCTCGCCGAGCGCGGCCACGGCGACCTGGCCATGCGCGCCACCCGGGACACGGACATGGTCCGGGAGTGGGTGCACGGCCTCGCCGTGTGGGTGGTGCTCGCCACCACCTTCGTCCTCGTGCTGCCCGGCCTGGCCGCGCTCGACCCCGTCCTGCTGCTGGTGACGGTGGGCATGCTGCCCTTCCTCACCTGGGTCAACCTGTACTTCCCGCGCCGCTTCGGCGCCGCCAGCGACGAGCTGTCCGCCGCCCACGGCGAACGGGCCGAGGCCGTCGCCGACCTGCTCCAGGTCGGCACCGGGCTGCGTGGCACCGGCGGGCACCGGCCGCTGCTCGACCGGCACGACACCGCCAGCGCCACGGTCACCGAGAAGACCGTCAAGGCCGCCCGGATCGAGGCGAACTGGGCCGCCGTGGCGCCCTTCGTGCCCCGGCTGGCCGTCGCGGTCGGCGTGGGCGTCGGCGGGCTCGCCGTCCTCGACGGCCGGCTGACCATCGGCGGGCTGGTCGCCTTCACCTCGTGGATGGCCACCGTCACGCTGGCCACCCGCGTCCTGGTGCAGCGGCTCCTCGAGCGTGGCCAGGCCGACGTGGCCGCCGCCCGGATCGACGAGGCGCTGTCCCTCACCTCCACCGTCACCGACCCGGCCGAGCCGGTCGCGCTCACCGCCGGCGGGGACCTGGAGCTGACCGGCGTCAGCGCCGTCCGCGACGGCGTCACCGTCCTCGCACCGCTCGACCTGACCGTCCGGCGCGGCGAGTTCGTGGCCGTCCAGGGCGCCACCGGCTCCGGCAAGAGCACCCTGCTGCGGCTGCCCGCCCGGCTGGACGACCCGGCCACCGGGACCGTCCGCTACGGTGGCACCGACCTGCGCGACGCCGCGCTCGACGACGTCCGCCGCCGCATCGGATACGTGGCCCAGCGGCCGCTGCTGCTGTCCGGGACCGTCGCCGAGAACCTGCGGCTCGGCCGCGACCTGTCCGACGAGGCCCTGCGGGCCGCCTGTGAGACGGCCTGCGTCCACGACCAGATCGCCGCCATGCCCGACGGCTACGACACCCCGCTCGGCGAGAGCGGAACGGCCTTGTCCGGCGGGCAGATCCAGCGCCTCGCCCTCGCGCGCGGCCTGCTCGGCGACCCCGAGGTGCTGGTGCTGGACGACTGCACCTCCGCCCTCGACACCACCACCGAAGCCGAGGTCCTGAAGCGGCTGCGGGGCTGGGCCGACGGGCGTACGGTCCTCTTCGCGACCCACCGGACCGCCGTCCTGGAGGCCGCCGACCGCGTCGTCACCCTCGCCGACCGCGACACCACCCCCACCCCCGGAGAGGCCGCCGTGCCCGCCCTGTCCGCCGCGCACCCGGAGGCCGACCGTGGCTGAGCCCGTACTCCTCGACGACCGGCCCGACGAGCGGCACGTGCTGCGCCGGGCCGCCCCCCACCTCCGTCCGCACCGGCGGGCCCTGATCACCGCCGTCGCGGTGGGCCTCGCCGACTCCGCCGCGCTGGTCGCCGTCGCCCCGCTGGTCGGCCGCGCCACCGACGCGCTCAAGGCCGGCGACCGCACCGGACTGCTCGTCGCCGCCGGGGCGCTGGTCGCCCTCGCCGTCGTCCAGCTCGGCCTGGCCCGGTCCGGCGAACTCCTGCTCGCCAAGGCCGGCGAGAACGTCGTCCGCAGCCTGCGCGAACGGTCCGTCGCCAACCTGGCGTCGGCACCGCTGCGGTTCCTGGAGTCGCACCGCACCGGCGAACTGCTGCGCCGCACCACCGGCGAGGTGGCCGCGCTGGCCGCGTTCGTCCGGATGCACCTGCGGAACCTGGTGTCCGCCACGGCCACGCTCGTCTTCACACTGTGCCTGCTGTTCGTCTACTCGTGGCAGCTGGCGCTGGTGCAGCTCGTCGTGTTCGTCCCGCCGGCGCTGCTGGCGATGCGCTGGTTCCAGCGGGACGCGTCCGCCGCGTTCGGCGGGAAGGCGACGGCCGAGGCCACCGTGGCCGCCACGTTCAGCGAGACCCTCACCGTCCGGGAGGCGCTGCAGACCGCCGGCGGGCTGCCGGGCTGGACGCGCCGCTTCGGGCGGGAGAACGCCGTGGCGGTCACCGCCGCCCGCCGGGCCATCCGGGTGGAGAACCGCATCGACCTGGTGAGCCTCATCGAGGGCGTCGCGCTCGTCGCGCTGCTCCTCTTCGGCGGCTGGCAGGCGTCGCACGGCGACATCACCATCGGCACCGTCGTCACTTTCGTGCTTGCCAGCCGCAACCTCTTCGACTCCTTCTCCGATCTCTCGCAGCTCGTCGGCCATGTGCAGACCGCGCGCACCGGCCTGGCCCGGCTGCTCGACCTACTCGCCGCCACCGAGCGGGTCAAGCCCAAGGCGCCCGCCGCCGCGAGCCCGGCGGACCTGCCGGCCCGCGGGGAACTGCGCTGCGAGGGGGTGGAGTACGGGTACCAGGACGGCACCCGGGTGCTGAGTGACGTGTCCCTGGCGTTCCCCGCCGGTGACCGCGTCGGGGTCGTCGGTGAGACGGGCTCCGGCAAGACCACCCTGTCCAAGCTGCTCTGCGGGCTCTACGCCCCCGACCGGGGCGCCGTCACGTTCGCCGGGACGGACCTGCGGGAGCTGTCCGAGGCCGAACTGCGGCGCCGGGTCGTCCTGGTGCCGCAGGAGGTCCGCATGGTGACCGGCTCGATCGCCCGCAACCTGGAGCTGGTGCACAGCGCCCCGGACCGGGCCGCCATGGAACGGGCCGTCCGCGAACTGGGACTGGAGGACTGGCTGCGCGACCTGGGCGGGCTGGACGCCGAGGTGGGCGTCCGCGGCGAGCGGCTCTCGGCGGGGGAGCGGCAGATCGTCGGCCTGCTGCGGGCGGCGCTCGCCGACCCCGCGGTGCTCGTCCTCGACGAGGCCACCGCCGACATCGACCCCGTGACGGCGGCCCGGCTGGAGCACGCCCTGGACGGCATGAGCGAGGACCGCACCCTCATCGTCATCGCCCACCGGCCGGCCACGATCGCGCGGCTGCCGCGGGTGATCCGGCTCGAACAGGGCCGGGTGGCCGGGCGGATGGCGCATCACTCATGATCTGAGTTAGGGTAGCCTAACCTCGGTCGGGGAGGTTGGCCCGACCGACGAGCCGATCCCCGTCGGCCCCCGCGCGTACGCCGCGCCGGGGGCCGCGGTGGTACCGGCACCGGCCCCGCCGTACGCCCGACCGGATTGGGATGATCGATGACCACCGACACGCTGCTCCCGCGCATGCGCATCGTCCGCCACCCCCTCAAGTACCGCTTGCTTGAAGTGCGGAAGGTCGACCGGATCACCCCCTCCACCGTACGGGTCACCCTCGGCGGCCCCGACCTCGACGGCTTCTGCGAGCAGGCGCCCACCGACCACGTGAAGCTCTGCTTCGCCCACGACGGCTCCGAACTCCCCGTCGAGCCGGTCGTCGTGAACGACACGTGGATGGACGCCCCCGTGGAGCCCATCACCCGCGACTACACGGTCCGCCACTACCGCCGCGACGCCCGCGAGCTCGACGTCGACATGGTCCTGCACGGCAGCGGCGTCGGCTCCTCCTGGGCCGAGCGGGCCCGGCCCGGCATGCGGCTCGGCGTCCTCGGCCCGCGCGGCTCCGAGGTACTGCCGATGGTCCACGACTGGTACCTGCTGGCCGCCGAGGAGACCGCCCTCCCGGCCCTCGGCCGCTGGCTGGAGAAGCTCCCCGCCGGCGTCCGCGTCATCGCCTTCGCCGAGGTCCCCGGCCCGGAGGACGAGCAGACCTTCCGCACCGCCACCGACCTCTCGCTGACCTGGCTGCACCGCGGCACCACCCCGGCGGGCCGCAGCGACCTCATCGAACGCGCCATCCGCGCCGCCGAACTCCCCACCGACGGCCTCGGCTTCGCCTGGGTCGCCGGCGAGGCCACCAGCCTCAAGCCCATCCGCCGCTACCTGCGCCGCGAGCTCGGCCTGGCCAAGGAGCAGGTGGACGTGGACGGTTACTGGAAGCGCGGCGTGGAGAACCACGACCACCACGAGGACGAAGAGCACGAGCACGCGTGAGCACGACCGCCCCGGCCGTCACCGGCTCACCCGCACCCCCCTCCTCGCCCCCTCCCGTCTCCGCACCGCCGCGGGCCGGGCGCGCCTGGCACGCCCGCCGGGCCGCCGGCCTGCTGGCCTGCGCCGGCCTCGTCCTCGTCCTGGCCGTCCTCGGCATCGGCATCGGCGCCAAGAGCATCGCGCCCGGCGATGTCGTCCACGCGCTGCTGACCCGGGACCCGCAGAGCGACGACTGGATCGTCGTCCGCACCTCCCGGCTGCCGCGCAGCCTGTTCGGGATCGTCATCGGCGCGTCGCTCGGCCTGGCCGGCGCCCTGATGCAGGCCCTCACCCGCAACCCGCTCGCCGACCCGGGACTGCTGGGCGTCAACGCGGGCGCGGCGGCCGCCGTCGCCGGCTCCACCGCCCTGCTCGACCTCGGCTCCTTCTCCGCCTACGTCTGGGCCGCGCTGCTGGGGGCGGCCGTCGCCGCGGCCGTGGTCTACCTGCTGGGCACGCGGGGCCGGTCGCGGGCCACGCCCGTACGGCTGGCGCTCGCCGGCACGGCCGTCTCGGCCGTGCTGACCGCCTTCGTCAACGGGCTGGTCCTGCTGGACCCGCTGAGCCTCAACAAGTTCCGGTTCTGGCAGATCGGCACGCTCGCCGGGCAGTCGGGCTCCGTCCTCGTCCAGGTGCTGCCCTTCCTGGGCGCCGGAGCCGTGCTGGCCGCGCTGCTGGCCCGGCCGCTCAACGCCATCGCCCTCGGCGAGGACACCGCGCGGTCGCTCGGCGCCCATCCGGGCCGTACCCAGTTCGCGACCATGGCGGCGGTCACCCTGCTGTGCGGCGCGGCCACCGCCGCCGTCGGCCCGATCGCCTTCGTGGGACTGGCCGTTCCGCATCTCGCCCGGCTGATCACCGGCCCCGACCAGCGCTGGCTGCTGCCCTACAGCGCCGTCCTCGCCGCGGCCCTGCTGCTCGCCGCCGACATCGTCGGCCGCGTCGTGCTGGCCAACGAGGAGCTGGAGGCCGGCGTCGTCACCGCGTTCCTCGGAGCACCCCTGTTCATCGCCCTCGTCCGCCGCAAGAGGATCGCCCAACTGTGACCAGCAGCACCACGCCCGCGCGCCCCGCCGCCGGCCCGGCGACGCGGCGCCTGCCGCGCGCCCTGCGCCTGCCGGGGCCCGGCCGGAACCTGTCGGTGCGCTGGGACCCGCGCGCCACCGCCGTCGGCGCCCTCCTCGCGCTGGCCGCCGCCGTCGTCGGCGTCTGGACGCTGACCACGGGCGACTTCCACGTCCCCGTATCCGACGTGCTGAAGGTGCTGGCCGGCGAGAACGTGCCCGGCGCGGATTACATCGTCGGCGAGCTCCGGCTGCCCCGGCTGCTGACAGCGCTGCTGGTCGGCGCCGCCCTGGGGCTGTCCGGCGCCCTCTTCCAGACCCTCGCCCGCAACCCGCTCGGCAGCCCCGACGTCATCGGCTTCACCGTGGGCTCCGCCACCGGCGCCCTCGTCACCATCCTGGTGCTCGGCGCGGGCGCCGCCTCCGTCGCCGTCGGGTCCGTCGTCGGCTGCGCGGTCACCAGCGCCGCCGTCTACCTGCTCGCCTGGCGCGGCGGCGCGGCCGGCTATCGGCTGATCCTGGTGGGCATCGGCGTCAGCTCGCTGCTCTCCGCCGCCAACGCCTACCTGATCGCGCGCGCTTCGTTCAACGACGCGCAGAGCGCCCAGGTCTGGCTCACCGGCAGCCTCAACGGCCGCGGCTGGGAGCACGTCTGGACGATGGTCGCCTCGCTGGCCGTCCTCGGGCCGGCGGCCGTACTGCTCGGCCGGCCGCTGCGGATGCTGGAGATGGGCGAGGACACGGCCGCCGCGCTCGGGGTGCCCGTCCAGCGCGTCACCTCCGGCGCGCTCACCGTGGGCGTCGGACTGACGGCGCTGTCGACGGCCGTCGCGGGACCCGTCCCGTTCGTCGCGCTGGTCGCCCCGCAGGTCGTCCGCCGGCTCACCCGGGCCACCGGGCCCAACCTGCTCGCGTCGACGGTGATGGGCGCCCTGCTGCTGTCACTCAGCGACATCGCCGCCCAGCGGATGCTGGCGCCCACGCAGTTGCCCGTCGGGGTGCTCACCGGGGTCGTCGGCGGCTGCTACCTGGTGTGGGTGCTGGCCAGACAGTGGCGGTCCGGGCGGGGCTGAGCGGGGACGGCGGGGCCGGTCAGCGGGCGGACGAAGATCCGGGAGCCGCGGGCCGGGTCCAGCGCGGCGGCCCAGACCCGGGGCGCCGCCGAGGCGTCCGTCTCCCGGAACCCGGCGCGGAGGAACGACTGCCCGCCGCCGGTCGTGGCCGCGTACACCTCGCTCACCGACCGGGCGGCGGCCTCCGCCAGCAGGGCGGCCAGCAGCCGCGAACCCACGCCGCGGCGCTGACGGTCGGCGCGGACGCAGAAGTTGTGGAGGACGGCGGCCGGCTCGTCCGCGTAGACGCGCAGGGCCACACAGCCCTCCGGCGTCCCGTCCGGCTCCTCGGCCACCAGGAACTGGTCCGCCGTCAGCTCGTAGAGCCGGCGGGCCCGGCGGCGGAGGGCGCCCGAGCGCATGAAGGGCTCGGAGAGCGCGTGCAGCGCGGCGGCGTCGGCCGGTCCGGCCGCGCGGACGCGGCCCGCGTCGCGCTCGCCGAGGTCCCGTTCGCCGAGGGGCGTGAGGACCGCGGTGCGGACCTCGTGGGGGAACGCCGTCGTCACGGTGGCACCTTTCCTGTCGCCGGATCACATCGCCGGATCAGTCGTTTAGTTAGGTCAGCCTAACCTAAGTCGATGTTGGAGACGGGTGGGGGTCCACAAGGCGTCCGCCCGGTGGCGCAAGTGGGAAATCGGCTTCCGCTCACCCCTCCGGAACAGGGTGGAAGCTTGATCGGCGGCGCTATACCGTCGGGGGCCCGCCGACAGAAGAGGACCCCCCATGACCTCGGGCACCAGCAGCTCCACCGACCCCGCCGCCGCCCAAGAGGACGCGCCCGGAACGCCGCCGCCCGACCGCCCCCGCCTCCTGCGCGACGCGTCCCTCTCCGCCGTACTCGCCGGGCTCGTCGCCGTCGTGGTGTCCTACTCGGGCCCGCTCGCCATCGTCCTCACCGCGGCGCGGGCCGGGCACCTGGACACCGCCCAGACCGGCTCCTGGGTCTGGGCCATCTCGCTCGGCAGCGGCCTCACCTGCCTCGGGCTGAGCCTGCGGACCCGGATGCCCGTCATCACCGCCTGGTCGACGCCCGGCGCGGCGCTCCTGGTCACGGGACTCGGCGCCTATTCCTACCCGGAGGCGATCGGGGCGTTCCTCGTCAGCGGAGTCGCCATCGCCGTCGCCGGGCTGACCGGCGTGTTCGGCCGGCTCATACGCCGGGTGCCGGCCGCCGTCGTCTCCGCCATGCTCGCGGGCATCCTCTTCCCGTTCGGCACCGGCGTCTTCACCTCCCTGAAGACCGCGCCCCTCGTCGCCGGTTCCGTCCTCCTCGCCTACCTCCTCGCCAAGCGGTGGCTGCCCCGCTACGCCGTCCTCGCGGCCCTGGCCGTCGGTGTCGTCTGCGCCGCCGCCGACTCCCGCCTCGACGTGCACCTGAACGGGATCGAGTTCGCCCGGCCGGTGCTGACCGCGCCGCACTTCTCCGTCGCGTCCCTCATCGGCATCGCCGTCCCCCTCACCATCGCCACCCTCGCCTCGCAGAACGCCCCCGGCATGGCCGTCCTCACCGCGTCCGGCTACCGGCCCGACGACCGCCTGCTGATCGGCACGACCGGCGCGGTCTCCGCCCTGCTCGCCCCCTTCGGCTCGCACGCCGTCAACCTCGCGGCCATCACCGCCGCCATCTGCACCGGCCCGGAGGCCCACCGGGACCCGCGCCGGCGCTACGTCGCGGGCGTCGCCTGCGGCGTGTTCTACCTGCTCATCGGCGTCTTCGGCGCCACGCTCGTGGTGTTCTTCGCCGGGCTGCCCAAGGAACTGGTCGCCGCGGTCGCGGGCGTCGCCCTCCTCGGCGCCCTCTCCGGTGGCCTGACCGGCGCCGTCCAGGACCCCGAGGACCGGGAGGCGGCCCTGGTCACCTTCCTGGCCACCGCCTCAGGCGTCACCCTCCTCGGCATCGGGTCCGCCTTCTGGGGGCTGGTCCTCGGCATGGGCGCCCACCTCGTGCTGACGTACCGGCGGCGGTCCGCGGCAGCCTGAACCGTGCGACGGGCCGCGAAACGGCGTCGACAACCGGGCTGCCCACCAGGCAAGATCATCTCCATGGGCAACCCGCATTCCCCCGACGCCAACCTCGGCGACCGCGCCCGGCGCGCCGTCGACCTCGCGACCCGCGCCGGCCGCCGGCTCGGCCTGCGCGCCGACGAACCCCGCGTCCTGCACGACGTCTTCAACGTCCTGGTGCACCTGGCGCCGGACCCGGTCGTGGTCCGCGTGCCGTCCCTGGCGCTCACTCCGTTCGACGAACTGGTGGCCAAGCAGCGGCGCGAGCTGGCGGTGACCGGCTGGCTGGCCGACCGGGGCGTCCCCGTCGTCGGGCCCAGCCCGCTCGTGCCCCGCGAGCCGGTGGAGATCGACGGGACGTCGCTCACCTTCTGGGAGTTCGTCACCGAGACCGACCGGCTGTCCGACCTCCCGCAGGACGACGCCGCGGCGATGCAGGCCCGCTTCACCGAACAGACCGCCTGGGCAGCCGAGTTGCACCGACACCTCGCCGACTTCCCCGGCGAGCTGCCCGTCCTCGCCCCGCTCGTCCCGGCGATCGGCTCGGCGCTGAAGGCCCTGCGCAAGGACCCGCGGACGCTCACGACGGCCGACCTCGACCGCGCCGAGGCGGAGTACGCCGCCCTGGAGACCCTGATCACCGACCTGCCCGCCCGCTTCCCCGGCGCCCGCCTCCAGGCCCTGCACGGCGACTCCCCGGCCTACAACGTCCTGCGCACCGCCGAGGGCCACCGCTTCAGCGACTTCGAGGACGCGACCCGCGGTCCCGTCGAGTGGGACCTCACCCTCGTCGGCCCCCTCGGCGTCGAGGCGTACGAGCGCGCGGGCGGCGCCCCCGTCGACCGCGCGCTGCTGGACGTCATGGAAGGGGCGCGGCTGCTCCAGACGGTGTCGGCGCTCAGCGTCGTCCCGCGCATGCCCGAACTCGGGCCGATGCTGGAGCCGATGGTCGCGATGTGGCGCGACCGCGCGCCGCTGACGGCGGACCTCCCGTAGCGGAGGGCCTCAACGGCCTTGCATGGACTTGACGTTGTCGCCGAACGTCCACCCCTTCGAGCCGTCCCAGTTGACGGACCAGGTCATCAGGCCCTTGAGCCGGCCGCCGTAGTTCCGCCAGACCTGCCCGACCTGATTGGGCGTCATGTAGCCGCCGCCGGCGCCCGGCTGGGCCGGCAGGCCGGGGACCTGCTTGTCGTAGGGCACCTTGATGGTGGTGCCCTGGACGACCAGGCCCCGGTCCAGGCAGTCGGTCTGCGCGGTGAACCCCTGGACCGTGCCGGCGGAGTAGGAGTCGCCGGAGCAGCCGTACATGTTCCCGTTGTAGTACTGCATGTTGAGCCACCACAGCCGGCCGTTGTCGGCGTACTTCTTCACGATCGGCAGGTAGGCGCCCCAGATGGAGCCGTACGTCACGCTGCCGCCGGTCACGTAGGCCGTCTCGGGCGCCATCGTCAGTCCGAAGCCGTCGGGCATCCGGGCCAGTACGCCGTCGATGATGCGCATGAGGTTGGCCTGCGAGGCGGACGGGCGGGTGATGTCACCGCTGCCGGTGAGGCCCGTCTCGATGTCGATGTCGATGCCGTCGAAGTTGTACTTCTTCAGGATCGGCACCACCGTGTCGACGAAGCGGTCCGCGACGGCGGACGAGTTGAGGTCGATGCCCGCCGCGGCGCCGCCGACGGACATCAGGATCGTGGCGCCGGCCGCCTTCGCCCGGCACATCTCCGCCGGGGTCGGGACCTTCACCGTGGCGTCCATGCCGTCCTCCCACAGCGCCGTGCCGTCGGAGAGGATGACCGGGAAGGCCGCGTTGACGACGTTGTAGCCGTGGGCGCGGATCCGGCCGTCGGTCACCGGGACCCAGCCGAACGGCGGGTGGACGCCGTTGGCCGCGCCGTCCCAGTTCTCCCAGTAGCCCTGGAGGACCTTGCCCACGGGCTTGGGCCTGACGGCGCAGACCTCCGCCGAGGTATCGGACGCGGCGCCGGACGGGGACGCGGCGGCGGGCAGTTGCAGGGCGCAGGCCAGGGCCAGGACGGTGGCCGACAGGCGTACTGTCCCTAGGGTTCGAGGGGTCACGTTCGCTCCCTGAAGTGGGGGGTGGGAGTGGGGTGTCAGGGAACGTAGGTGCGCCCGCTGCCCCCGTCAATAGGTCTGGACCAGAAGGGGGGCTGGGGTGCCGACGACACCACCGCAGGGGGACGAGAGGGATGCGCACGCCGGTCGCGTCCGGCACACGCCGCGCGCGGCAACCGGCCACCGCCCGCTGCCCGCGGGGACGGAGGTCGACGCCCACCGGCACGACGAGCACCAGATCGTCTACGCGGGCCGCGGCGTCCTGTCCGTCACGACCGACGCGGGCAGCTGGATCGCGCCGGGCAACCGGGCGCTCTGGATCCCCGCCGGCACCGTCCACGAGCACCGCGCGTACGGCGACACCGAGATCCACCTCGTCGGACTGCCGTTGGAGGACAACCCGCTGTCCCTCGACCGGCCGGCCGTCATCGGCGTCGGACCGCTGCTGCGGGAACTGATCCTCGCCTACACCGAGGGGCCCGCCGACCCCACGGCGGAACGGCTCCGCCTGCGGGCCGTGCTGCTCGACCGGCTCCGCCGCTCCGACGAGCAGCCCCTGCACGTGCCCACCGCCCGCGACCCCCGGCTGGCCGCCGTGTGCGCCGTGCTCCGCGACGACCCCGCCGACCCGCGCACCCTCGCACAGCTGGGCGCGGAGTCAGGGGTCAGCGACCGGACGCTCACCCGGCTCTGCCGGGCCGAACTGGGCATGAGCTTCCCGCAGTGGCGCACCCAGGTCAGGTTGCACCACGCGCTGCGCATGCTGGCCGAGGGCGCCTCCGTCTCGACCGTGGCACGGCACTGCGGCTGGGCGTCGAGCAGCGCCTTCATCGACGTCTTCCGCCGGGCCTTCGGGCACACGCCCGGGGCGCACCGCACCCGCTTCCCCCTGTGATCACGGGCGTCCCATGGACGGTTCAGGCGGACGGCGCCGCCCCGGCTTCCGGCGGCCCCGGCCGCTCCACGAGCCGGTCGCCCAGCTCCCGGCCGCCCGGGTGGCGGTGGCGCCAGATCCAGAACACCGCCGTGGACACCGCCGCCCACACCGCCAGCACGGCGAACGGGAAGAGCTGCTGGTGGCCGCGGAAGTACACGGCCGCGTGCTGGGCGTTGACCGAGGCCCCGGGCGGCAGCCAGCGGCCGATCTCGCCGAGGGGGGAGGGGAGGAGGGGCCAGGAGACGGCACCGCCGGACGACGGGTTGCCGAGGAGGACCATCAGGCCCCAGGTCGGGATCATCGCCCAGCGGCCGAACAACGTGTTGAACATGGTGAAGACCATGCCGGTGGTGAACATGGTCAGCCCGAGGATGAACCACGACTCCCCGAAGGGCAGGTGCAGCGCCCCCAGCCCCCAGTCCACGACGGCGGCGATGGCGAAGCTGCCGAGCACCGAGTAGACGACGGTGAACGCGACGCGCTCGGCGGGGTTGAGGGAGCGGGCGTGGACGCTGAGCTGGATCGCCCCGACGAAGCCGAGGATCACCGCCGCGAGCGTGATGTAGAAGAGGGCCAGCCCGCGCGGGTCGCCTTCCTGCAGCGGGTTGACGTCGGTGACGGCGACCCGCACGCCGATCTTGTCCCCCACCTTCGGCGCCGTCTCACTGAGCAGCTGGGCGACGGTGGCGCCGGACGCGCCGGAGACGTCCAGCGCCGCGCCGTGCGGCCGGGTCCGCAGGATCGCGTAGACCTTCTGCTCCTCGACCGCCCGGCGGGCCTCGGCGTAGGTGTCGTAGTGGTGCAGTTCGAGCGACGCGTCCAAGGCGCGCTCCATGCCCTGGACGAACTCGACGCGCTTGACCTCCGAGGTGGGCACGCCCGTGACCGCGGTGGGGATGCGGTGCGGGGTGGGGTTGGCCATGGCGTAGGTGTACGAACCGGCGAACAGCCCGGCCGCCGCCGCGATGATGAGGGCGAGGACGGTGGCCGGCAGGAAGGGGGAGCGCCGGAAGCGCTCCCACGGGCCGGGCCGGTTTTCCGGATTCCGATCTTCCGTTTCCATGATCGCCACCTTATGCGGAGGGTCGGACGACGGCGCAGCGGGGTCCCCGGGGCTCGGCCGATCGGGTGATTCCCGGGCGTCCGCTCATCCCCTGGCGCCCCACGGGTACCCGGAGCCCATGACAGCGAAGCCGAACCCCATTGAGCTCCAGAAGAGCCTCGGCGGCATGCACTACCCCGCCGACAAGCAGACCCTCGTCGAACACGCCAAGAAGAAGGGCGCGGACAAGACCACCCTGGACGCGCTCAGCAACATGCCCACGAAGGAGTACGACTCACCGGCGGCCGTGACCGAGGCCGTCACCAAGAAGAAATAGCCGTCACAGGGAAAACAGCCGCCCGGGCCCAGCCCCGGAACGACGACCGCGCGCCGCCGCGGCCGGCCCGCCGCCTTACCCGGCCCGGGCCCGGCCCGGCGGCGCGCGGGCGTCGTCTCATCCCGTCCCGGACCCTGTGTGCGGCTGTGCCGGCCGGGTACCCGCCCGCGGAGCCCCGGCCGCGAACCGGTGGCCCGCAGGCAACGCACCCCCGCATGAGAGGAGTCGCGGATGAGCGGCGAAACGGCCGGCCCCCGCGTCGCGGTCGTCACCGGCGCCGATTCCGGCATCGGCCGCGCCACCGCCGTCCACCTGGCCCGGCAGGGCCTGGACGTCGGCATCACCTGGCACACCGACCGGAAGGGAGCCGAGGGCACCGCCGAGGAGGTCCGCGCGCACGGGCGGCGTGCCGCCCTCGCCCGGCTGGACCTCACCCGGCTGCCCGAGGCCGCCGACGTCGTGGACGCGCTCGCCGACGAACTCGGCCGGATCGACGTCCTCGTCAACAACGCCGGCACCGGCACGGCCACGCCCTACCTGGACCTCGACCTGGAGACCGTCCGACGGGTCCTCGACGTCGACCTCGTCGGCCCGTTCCTGTGCGGCCAGCGCGCCGCCCGACGGATGATCCGGCAGGGCGGCGGCGGCCGGATCGTCAACGTGACCAGCGTCCACGAGCACCAGCCGCGCGTCGGCGCCGCCCCCTACTGCGCCGCCAAGGGCGGCCTCGGGCTGCTCACCCAGGTCATGGCCCTGGAACTCGCCGAACACGGCATCACCGTCAACGCCGTCGCGCCCGGCGAGATCGCCACCCCCATGACCGGCCAGGAGGACGTCGACGTCCACCGCGTGCACCGGCCCGGCGTACCGGCGGGACGGCCGGGGGACGCCCGGGAGGTCGCCGCGGTGATCGGCTTCCTCTGCGGCGACGACGCCGGATACGTCACCGGCGCGTCGTGGAGCGTGGACGGCGGCATGCTGCGGATGGGACCCCAGGCGGGGTCGCACCTGAAGGACGACTCCTGGCGCCGCGTCTGACGCCCCGGTCGCGCTTCAGGAGGTCGGGGGCCTCAGTCCTCGAACTCCTCCGGCGGGACGGCGGGCTCGTCGGGCACCACGTGCATCGCCGCCTCCTCGGCGGAGGCGGCCCCGCCGTTGACGCCGACGTCCCGCGCGTACACGTCGTTCACGCGGGGCGGCATCAGGTCCCATGTGCCGGTCAGACGGCCCGCGCGCTCGTCTCCGGCCTCCTCGTCGATCGGCTCCCCGTCGCGCGGCGCGTCCCCGATGCCGTCGCCGTCGGGGACGGCCACCTCCGGCACCTCTTCGGCCAGCCGCTGGTCCAGGGGCTCCCGGTCGTGCTGCTCGCGGGCCGTGGTGCCGTGACGGGTCACGGCCAGCGGCCTCTCCGGCGGCGACCAGCCCTCGTCGAGCACCTCGTCCAGGCCGTCGCCGTCCAGCGCGTTCTCCAGGTCCAGGTCGTCGGGGTTGTCCCGGGTGTCGGAACGCACCGGCTGGTAGACCTCGTCACCCATCGCGTCGTCGGACATGCTGCGCTCCTTCCTCCCGCGCGGCTCCGCAGCGACGTCACCTCCAGTCTCCTCCGTGCGGCTGCCCGGCGCTCCTCGGGGGAAACGCCGCCGCACGGGGCGCGCCGGGGGCCGCCGCCTCCCGCCGTCCTTCCGCGCCCGCACCGCGGCCACCCTGGCGGTGACCGCGGTGCCGGTCCCGGAGAAGCGGCGGGCGGAGTCTGTACCCGCTTTCCGCCGCGACCCCGCCTCCGGGCACGAGGGTCAGCGGCCGCTTCGCCGCTTCCCGCCGCGGTCGCGGCCGGCGCGCTGGACGGACTCCTGCGCCTCGGTGCTGGGGGTGATGCCGTCGGCCGCGTCGCGCTCGTGCCGACGGTCCGGCCGGGCCGTGAGCTCGCCGATTTCCCTGACGGCTTCCTCGACGGCGGTGCGCGGCTTGCCCTTCCCGTCCGTCTTGGCGTCCGTGTCCTTCGTGGAGTCGTTCATGCGCGTTCCTCCGCCCGGTCGTACGACTGGTCGTCCGGCTGGTCGTCCGGATGTGTCACGGCCGCCGCATGGGCGGCGGCCGGGGGCCGTGATCGTCCGGCCCACCGTCCCGGATGCCCGGCCTGCCGGCCGGCATGCGCACGCGGGGTCCGCTCAGTGGTCCCGAAGCTCAGCGGTCTCGGGCTCAGCGGTCCCGGTCCCGGTCCTGGCGGTCGCGCCCGGTCGTCCGGCCGCGCTTGCCGCGCGCCTCGCCGGACTCGTCCCGGACGCCGCGCAGGGCCTCGCCGTCCGCCGTCCCGCCCCGCTCGCCGTAGCCCTCCCGGGCGCTCGCCGTGCCGGGCACCGTCCGCTCGTGCGCCGTCTCCTCCGCGCCCGAGGACGCGCCCGGACCCTCACCGTGCACTCCGCGGGTGCCCCCGCGCGCCGCTCGCGAGGACTTCGTGCCCCGCCGTTCCTTGCCGTCCGCCTCGTCCACCGTCGTCGTCCACCTTCCGTGCCGGCCCGGCCGGGCGGCCGGTGCGGACGCTCCGAGTACCCCGATCCCGGCGGGGGAATCGGCCCCGCGGCGGGGACCGGCGTCAGGCCGCGCCGTCGTCGCCCGCGGGCCAGGCGCGCGTGTCCCGGGGCGGTACGTACGGCTCCTCGTCCTCGGGGTGGCCGCCGAGGATCGCCCGCTCCCGGCTCAGCTCGGCGTCGAACTCCAGGCCCAGCAGGATCGCGAGGTTGGTGAACCACAGCCACATCAGGAAGACGATCAGACCGGCGAACGTCCCGTACACCTTGTTGTACGTGCCGAAGTTCGCGACGTACACCGCGAAGCCCGCCGAGACCGCCATCCACAGCACCAGGGCCACCAGGCTGCCCGGCGTCACCCAGCGGAAGCCCCGCCCGCGCACGTTCGGCGCCGCCCAGTACAGCAGGGCGATCATGACCGTCACCAGCAGGACGAGCACCGGCCACTTGGCCACCGACCACACCGCCAGCGCCTCGTCCCCGACCCCCAGCGCGGTGCCGGCCTGCCGGGCGATACCGCCGGTGAACACCACGATCAGCGCGCTCGCCATCGCCAGCAGCATCAGCACCAGGGTCACCGCCAGGCGCAGCGGTGTCAGCTTCCACACCGGCCGCCCCTCCTTGATGTCGTAGACGGCGTTCGAGGCGCGGATGAACGCCGCCGCGTACCCCGAGGCGGACCACAGCGCGCCCAGCAGACCCGCCACCGCCAGCACCGAACCGGTACCCCCGCTGCCGCTCGCCTGACGCACCGCACCCGTGAGGATGTCCTGCACCGGCCCGGGCGTCAGGTGCTCCAGGTTCGCCAGCAGCTTCTCCGTCGCCGACTTCCCGGCCACACCCAGCAGCGAGACCAGCACCAGCAGGGCCGGGAAGAGGGAGAGCATCGTGTAGTAGGTCAACGCGGCCGCCCGGTCCGCCAGTTCGTCGTCGACGAACTCCTTCGCCGTCCGCCGCAGCACCGACCACCACGAGCGGGCGCGCAGCTGCGTCGGCTCGTCCGGGGCCCGCCGCTCCACCCCGGGGTCCGGTCCGGCCGCGTCCGTACTCTTCTCCGTCGCCGTCACGCTCCAACGGATAACCGGCCGGAGGGAGTTCAACCGCACCGGCGCCCGTACGGAGGGAGCGCGCCGCGACGGGGTAGCCGCCCCCGCATGGAGAACTACCTCGTCGGCACCTGTTCCTGGACCGACCCCGCCCTGCGGGGCAGCGGCTGGTACCCGCCGGCCGCCCGCGACGACCCCGAGGAGCGGCTGCGGCACTACGCCGCCCGGTTCCCCGTCGTGGAGGTCGACGCGACGTACTACGGGCTGCCCAGCGTCCGCAACTCCCGGCTCTGGGCCGACCGCACCCCGCCCGGCTTCGTCTTCGACGTCAAGGCGTTCGCCACGCTGACCGGCCACTCCGCCCGCGCCGGCGCGCTGCCGCCCGACCTCCGCCCACCGGGGCCGCCGCAGCGCCGGGTGACCCCCGCCCGGCTCCCGCGCGGCGCGGTGGACGAACTGTGGCAGCGGTTCACCGGAGCGCTGCGCCCGCTGGAGGAGGCGGGACGGCTGGGGGCGGTGCTGCTGCAGTTCCCGCCGTGGGTGCGGGCGGGGGAACGGGGGCACGCGTTCCTGGCCGAGTGCCGGCGGCGCGCGGGCCGGCTCCCGCTGGCCGTCGAGTTCCGGCACCCCGGCTGGCTCGCCCCGGGGGAGCGGCGGCGGACACTGGACGTGCTGCGGGCGCACGGGATGTCCCTGGTCGCCGTGGACACCGCGCAGGACGTGCCGGACGCCGTGCCGCCGGTGGCCGCCGTGACCCGGCCCGAACTGGCGGTGGTGCGCTTCCACGGGCGGTCGGCCGCGTGGGGGACCGGAAGCAAGGAGGACGCGTACCGGCACTCCTACACCGCCGAGGAACTGGCGCCCTGGCGGGACCGGATCCGCCGGCTGGCGGGGGAGGCCGAGCAGGTCCACGTGCTGTTCAACAACTGCTGCGGCGACGCGGCGGTGCGGTCGGCGGCGGTGATGCGGGAGTTGCTGGAGGCGTGAGGACGTGACGACGTGAGGACGTGAGGACATGAGGACGTGAGAAGGGGGCGCGGGGAGGTTCCCGCGCCCCCGAAGTCTTCCCGCGCCCCGGGAATCGCCGGCCCCTGAGACTCGCCGGCCCGTCCGGGCTTCGCTAGCCCGCCGGTTCGCCGTACGACGAGCGGCGGAGCGGCCCCCAGGGGCCGCGCTGGCGGACGACCTCGCGCTCCGCCTCGTCGATCACCCCGGAGTCGATCCAGGCGAGCGGTCGTACGTCCCTGACCAGCGGCTCGTTGTCGGGACCCCGGCCGATCTCCCGGCCGTCGAGCACCCAGGGCCGTACCCCGGGGCCCTTGTCGCGGCGCAGGTGGCAGTAGTCGTAGAGCCGCCGGGCGACCCAGAGCCGCAGCGGGCGGTCGGCCCACCACGGCTCGACGTCGAGGGCGTTGACGGACAGG
This sequence comes from Streptomyces huiliensis, assembly GCF_020037025.1. Classification (GTDB taxonomy): domain Bacteria; phylum Actinomycetota; class Actinomycetes; order Streptomycetales; family Streptomycetaceae; genus Streptomyces; species Streptomyces huiliensis. The sequence continues at coordinate 18,678 of NZ_JAIQLH010000160.1, forward strand.
CCGGGCAGGCTGGTGCCGGTGAGGTCGTCGGTGCTGGAGGCGGGGCCCAGGTCCGTCCCGGGCCCCCGCGACCACCGCACGAACAGGTTCTCGCCGCGCTCGACCATGGCGACCAGGTCGTCGAGGGAGGTCAGGACGGGCAGGGCATCCGGGGCGGTCATGTCGACGGCGGTTCCTCCGCGCTCTTCTCGCTGCGTTCTGATTTCGCTGCGTTCCGCATTCCTTTTCCCACGGAATTCCGGCCGGCGGCCGACGGGTGCGGAACCGCCACCTCCAGCCAACCCCGGGCCGGGGATTCCCGCAATCCGGCCGGGAATCCGCTCGGGCTTTCCGCCAGGGGACGGACGAGGGGCCGTGCCGGACGGCACGGCCCCCTCCGACTCCGGTCCCGCCCGCTCAGTCGGCGGCCGGGCCCGCCTCCTTGGTGCCCGAAAGACCCTTGAGGAACTTGTGGCACTCGGCGGCGCGGCGCGCGTCCTCCGCCATGACCGAGCGGAAGAACTCCGCGATCTCCTTCTTGCCGGCGTTCTCGGCGTCACGGACGTACTGTCCGTAGTCGTGTCCCGCCTTGAGCGAGTGGTACTGCACCGAGACGAGATCGAAGACGACGTCACTGAATCCGGTTTCACCCGTGGCCATGGTGTGCCTCCCTGCCTGTTGCCTGCCTGTTTCCTGCTGTTCCCGTATGGGAATGCGCTCGCCCTTTCGGCGGGCGGCCCGCGGCACCGCCGGGAATCCGCGGTGCGCTTTCCGAGCCCTCCGGTTACCCCTTCGCCGGACGTTCACACGGCGTCCGGACGGCGGGTCCGGCCCGGCGCCGCTCACTCGCCGGCGGCGAGCAGGGAGTCGTCCCGCACCCGGGCGCCCGGCAGCCGGTAGCGCGCGGCGATCAGCGCCGCGTCGACGTCGCTGGTGCCCGTGGCCACGCAGAGGAGGTAGGCGACGTCGTCCAGCCGTTGCCGGGCCTCGGGGTCGCCCGAGTCCGCGTGCAGCAGGTCGAGCGCCGTGTACTGCTCCACGAGATCCGCCAGCACTGCCGGGTGAGCCATCAGCACGGTCACCACTCCTTTCACGATGTCCCTGTGAGGGTGCCGCGCGGTGCCGAGGGGAGGGCACGCCGTCCGCGGTGAACGGGCTGCTACCCAGGTCCGCGGGCCTCATGCGGTGGGAGTGGCGACGGGGGTCCCCATGGGGAGAGGGGCCGGACGGGCGGCCACCCGTCCGGCCCCTCAGCGGGTACGGAACCTCACGGACGCGCGCCAGGCGTCACTTCGGCACGGACCAGACCTGGCCCTTGGCCGTCTTCGCCGTGTAGAGCTGGATCAGGGTGCCGTTGGCCGTCCGGCCGCCGGTCACGTCGAGGACCTTGCCCGAGGCGACGTGCACGATCCGGCCCTTGGCGTCGGTCTTCCACTTCTGCGCGGGACCGCCGGTGCAGTCCGACAGCTGGATCCGGTTGCCGTTCTTGTTGACGTTGCCGGCGTTGTCGAGGCACTTGCCCAGCGCGCGGAACGTCCCGTCCTTCTGCAGGATCCACGACTGCGCCACCCCGCCGTTGCAGGTGAACAGCTGGACGCGGGTGCCGTTGGCCGCCTTGCCGCCCTTGACGTCGAGGCACTTCTTGGCCAGACCGGTCACCCGGCCCTGCGGCGGCAGCGCCGCGCCGGCGCCCCGGGCCAGGTAACGCAGCCCCTGCACGTCGAACTGCTGGACGTAGGTGCCCGCCCGCTTGTCCTGGTACGCGTCGCTGGGCGTGCACATCACCGGCTTCTCACCGGAGTCGCTGCCCACCGCGCAGTCGCCCCGCTTCTCGCTCCGGTTGGCGTGCGCCAGCCCCATCGTGTGCCCGAGCTCGTGGCTGATGTGGCTGCGCAGGTACGTCTCGCCCATCCACGGGATGGCCTTGCCGTCGGCCGTGAAGAACTCGCTGTCGATGTAGGCGTGTCCGCTGGTCGTCGTGTCGGGCAGCGACGACGAGTAGAAGCCGCAGCTCAGGTTGGCCGTGCCCGAGCCGTCGCGGACCACCTTCCACGGCTGGTCCGGGGTGGCGCCCGGCACGCACGGGCGCTTCAGCAGACCGATCACGACCTCGCCGCGCGGCCGGACGTAGTCCCAGCCCACCGGCTTGGTGTCGATCGTGTAGCGGATGTTGGTGACGCGCTGGAGGTCCGCGGCCGACGCCTTGACGTAGCGGGTCAGCACGTCCGCGGACTTCTTGTCGTAGAACTTGATGGTGTAGCCGGAGGCCAGCAGCTTGGTGGCCTTGTCCAGCTGCCACCCCTCGCCGTGCGGGGCCGCGCCCACGGACCGGCGGGCCGCGGGCGCCGGGCCCAGCGACATGGTGCCGTCCTTGAAGGTCGTGCCGTCGGCGCGCGAGGCGCCGAAGTCCGGCGCCGCCGCCGGAGCCGGGCCCGCGCCCGGCCCCGCCGGACGCGGGGCGTCCGCGCCGGCCGTGCCCTGGAGGCCCCCCGCGAGGGTCACCGCGGCGCAGAAGGCCACGGTGGATATTCGACGCTTACCTGTACGTTGCAATGCCCTGTGGGCCTTTCACCGAGGGAATCCTGTCGTCCGGTCACCGCCGTTCGGGTGCCCGGATGGGACAGATGATAGGGGAGTGGCGGGAGAGGGCTGTGTGACCCCAACTGCCGTCGGAAATGGGGCTTATGAGGCGTCGGCATGCGGCTTATGGGGCGTCGGCCGGTACGGAAGGCGTCGGCGCCCAGAGCCCCGCCGCCGTCCCCTCCCGCACATGCCGCTCGTAGACCGCCACCTTGCCCTGGATGATCTCCAGATCCGCGCCGAGGGCGGCGATCCGCTCCCGTACCGCCCGCTCGTGCTCCCGCAGCAGCTCCAGCCGCAGCGCCTCGTTCCCGGGCCCGGACCGCACCAGCGCCGCGAAGCGGGCGACCGTCGCGACCGGCATGCCCGACGCACGGAGCCGGGCGACCAGCGACAGCCAGTCCACGTCCGCCTGTTCGTACACCCGCCGGCCGGCGGCGTTCCGCGGGACCGGGCGCAGCAGCAGGCCCTCGCGCTCGAAGAACCGCAGGGTGTCCACGCTCATCCCGGTCGCCCGCACCACCCCGCCGATGGAGAGACCCCCCGCCACCGCGCCCTCCGCCACCGCGTCGTCCACCACCGCGCCGTCCGCACTCGTGTCCATGGCGCCGCAGCCTAGCTTGACCTGGACCGCACTCCAGCTCCTAGCGTCCTGATCATGAACACACCGCACCACGCGCCGGACGACCGCATGAGCCGGCAGCGCCCGCTCGGTTCCGGCTTCGGAGCCCACAGCACCGCCGACGACGTCCTCGCGGGCACCGACCTGACGGGCAGGACCGCCCTGGTCACCGGCGGCGCCTCGGGCCTCGGCCTGGAGGCCGTCCGCGCCCTCGCCCGGGCCGGGGCCCGCGTCCACGTGGCCGTCCGCCGGCCCGCCGAGGCGGAGGCCGCCGTCCGCGCGGCGCTCCCCGCCGGGCTCCACGCCTCCGTCGCCGTCCACGCGCTCGACCTCGCCGACCCCGCCGGCATCCGCGCCTTCGCCGACGGCTTCCTCGCCACGGGCCGCGTCCTCGACCTCCTCATCGCCAACGCCGGCGTCATGGCCTGCCCGGAGACCCGCACCGACGCGGGCTGGGAGCTCCACCTCGCCGTCAACCACCTGGGCCACCACGCCCTCGTCAACCGCCTCCGCCCGGCGCTCAACCCCGCCGGGTCCCGGGTGGTGGCGGTCGCCTCCTCCGGACACTTCCTCTCCGACATCCGGTGGGACGACCTCCACTTCCGTACCGGGTACGACCGGTGGCTCGCCTACGCCCAGTCCAAGACGGCCAACGCCCTGTTCGCCGTCCACCTCGACACCTTGGGCGCGGACGACGGCCTCCGGGCGTTCGCCGTCCACCCCGGCAGCATCCTCACCCCCCTCCAGCGGCACGTCCCGCACGCCGAGCAGATCGCCCTGGGCTGGAAGGACGGGGGCGGCACCCCGGCGACGGGCTTCAAGTCCCCCGCCCAGGGCGCCGCGACGGCCGTCTGGGCCGCCACCTCGCCACTCCTGGCGGAGCACGGTGGCGCGTACTGCCAGGACTGCGACGTCGCCGGGGCCGCCACCACCGACGACATGCTCGTCGGCGGCGTCAAGCCGTGGGCCGTCGACCCCGGGGCGGCGGCCCGCCTCTGGGACCTCTCGGCCCGGCTCACCGGCCTGGACGCCTTCGCCTGACCGGTTCTCACACCACCCGAAGAGGCGGCCCGTCGACCGCCCGGGCACCCGCCGCCTACGCTGCGCCCATGATTCCGACACCCGCCCCGGACACGTCCCTTCACGGCCGCACGGCCCTCGTCACCGGCGCGGCGAGCGGCATCGGCGCGGCCTGCGCCGTCCGCCTCGCCGCGGCCGGGGTCCGCGTCCGCGCCCTGGACCGCGACGCGGCCGGACTCACCGCGCTCGCCGAGCGGGCGGCCGGCCTCTCCGGCGCGGTCGAGACCGTCGTCCTCGACCTCACCGACCTCGACGCCGCCGAACGGGCCGCGGCCGGCGCCGACATCCTCGTCAACAACGCGGGCATCCAAATCGTGCGCCCGCTCCAGGAGTTCCCGCCCGAAGCGTTCCACACCGTCCTCACGGTCATGCTGGAGGCGCCCTTCCGGCTGATCAGGGGCGCCCTGCCGGGGATGTACGAGCGCGGGTGGGGGCGCGTCGTCAACATATCGTCCGTCCACGGACTGCGGGCCTCCGCCTACAAGTCGGCCTACGTCGCGGCCAAGCACGGCCTGGAGGGCCTGTCCAAGGTCACCGCCCTCGAAGGCGCGCCGCACGGCGTCACGTCCAACTGCGTGAGCCCCGGCTACGTCCGGACCCCCCTCGTCGAACGGCAGGTCGCCGACCAGGCCGCCGCCCACGCCGTCCCCGAGGAGCGCGTCCTGAACGACGTCCTCCTCGCCGGCTCACCGCTCAAGCGGCTGGTCGAACCGGAGGAGGTCGCCGAGGCCGTCGCCTACCTCTGCGGCCCGTACACCTCGGCCGTCACCGGCACCACGCTCGTCCTGGACGGCGGCTGGACCGCCCGCTGAGCCCTCCCCACGGCGTGATCATCGCGACATCGCGCCCGGCGCCCCCGGCGGGTGAGGATACGGGGGCGGGCCCGGGTACCCCGGACCGTGCCACCCAGCAGTACAGCGGAACAGGAGAAAGAACCGTGAGCCGTCCCGCGCCCTCCGCCGAGGCCCTCCCGCGCTTCCTCGCCCGGCTCGACGCCGCCGCGGCCGGCCGGTGGGAGGAGCGGCCCGCGCAAGGCCCGGACCTGCCCGACTGGCTGATCCAGCTCGCCGGCGCGCTGTGGGACGGCCAGGGCTCCGACGCGGTGGAGTGGGCCCGCCGCACCCACGACGCCTGCGCCCGCCTCGACGGCCGCGTCCCCCTCGCCGTCGTCCACGACTGGCACGCCCGCACCGTCGTCCCGCTGCTGACCGAGTCGGCGGACGGGCGCGAGGGCGGACGGGAGGACGTGGACGCCGCGCCGTACGGGGCCGTACGGGCGCTGCACGCGGGCGCGGCGGCGGGAGAGCCGGCCGTGGCGGACGCCTGGACCGCCGCCCTGGAACCGGCCCTGCGGGACGTCTACCGGCGCGCCTACCCGTACGCCGACGCCCACGCAACGGCCGCCGCCAACGCCCTCGCCTGGGCGCGCACCAACGACTACGGCGAGGCGGAGGCCCAGGAGTTCGCGAACGGCTACGCCGACCTCAACACCGGCGCCAACGTGACGTCCTACGCCGACGCCAACGCCCTCGTCCACGCCCGGACGCTGGCGGCGGCCTACGCGGCGGCCGACCCCGCCGCCTACGCAGCCTGCTACCCGTACGCCGCGGTGAACGCCTACGCCCTCGCGCTCGCCGGGCAGGGCACGGACACGGCGGACGGGCGGGAGGAACGGCGCCGCGCGGCCTGCGAACGGCTCGCGGCGGGCCTGGCCGACAGTTTGGAGCGGGCCACCGGGGCCTGACCGGCCGAGTGCCCTTCGGGGATTCAGGGGGAGCACGGCCCGCCGCCGTCGCCGCCGTGAGGCACCGGGACGCGCGCCGCGGCGCGCCGCCGCCCGTGCGGCGCTTCCCCGTTCGGGTGAGAGGGCGGATGGGGGCCGCCCTTCGGGAGGGGCCGTGACTACGGTTGCCCGGTCGGTTGTGGCCGCGGCGCTGGGGGCGGGCATGGAGCTGAAGCGGTGGCTGGAGCACGGCGTCGAGGCGTTCGAGGAGTGGACCCGGTCGTACGAGGAGTACGAGACCCACCCGGCCACGGAGGTCGCCGAGGAGGCCCGCGCCGAGGCGTTCGCCGAGCTGACCGGCAGGCTGCGCGGCAGCTATCCGTTCTTCCACCCCTGCTACGCGGGGCAGATGCTCAAGCCACCGCACCCGGTCGCCGTCGCCGGGTACCTCGCCGCGATGCTCGTCAACCCCAACAACCACGCCCTGGACGGCGGTCCGGCCACCTCCGTCATGGAGGAGGAGGCCGTCGCCCGGCTGGCCGCCATGGCGGGCCTGGAGCCGTTCCTCGGGCACCTCACCAGCAACGGCACCCTGGCGAACCTGGAGGCCCTGTTCGTCGCCCGGGAGAGCAGCCCCGGGCGGTCCGTCGCGATCGGCGCCGACGCCCACTACACGCACGCGCGCATGTGCCATCTCCTGGGCATGCGGACGCACACCGTGCCGGTCGACGGCCGGGGCCGGACGGACGTGGCGGCACTGGAGCGGCTGCTTGCCTCGGGAGACGTGGGCACGATCGTCGCCACTACCGGTACCACCGCTCTGGGCGCGGTCGATCCCGTGCACCGCATCGTGCCACTGGCGCGACGGTACGGCGCCCGGGTCCATGTGGACGCCGCCTACGGCGGATTCTTCACGCTGCTCGCCGGCGACCCGCTCCTGGACGACGCCACCGCCGAGGCGCTGCGGGCCGTCGGGCGGAGCGACTCGGTCGTCATCGACCCACACAAGCACGGCCTCCAGCCCTACGGCTGCGGCGCGGTGCTCTTCGCCGATCCCGAGGTGGCCCGCTTCTACCGGCACGACTCCCCCTACACCTACTTCACCTCCGGCCGGCCGCACCTGGGGGAGATCAGTTTGGAGTGCTCGCGGTCGGGAGCGGCCGCGGCCGCCCTGTGGCTGACCCTCCGGCTGATGCCGCTCACCAGGGAAGGGCTGGGCGGGGTGCTCGCCGCGGGGCGGCGGGCGGCCCTGCGCTGGGCCGGCCTGCTCGACGGCTCGCCCCACCTGGAGCCGTACCAGCGCCCGGAGCTGGACATCGTCACGTACTACCCCCGCACGGAGCCCGCCGCCCTGTCCCGGATCGGCGCCGCCTCGCGGGAGGTGATGCGGCGCGGCATGGAGGCGCGGGAGAACCCGGTGTTCCTCAGCGTCGCGAGGATCGACGCGGACGCCTTCGCCCGCCGCCGTCCGCACGTCGCGCGCGATGCCGAGGACACGCACGTGCTGCGCAGCGTCCTGATGAAACCGGAGAGCGAACCGTACCTGGACCGCCTGCACCGCCGCGTCATGGACCTCGCGCGGCCGACGCCGTGACCGCCCGTGAGAACGACCACGACCGGCACCCCGACATCGAGGGGATCGACGCCGGCACCGGCCGGAAGCTGCTGGACGGTCTGCTCGACGAGGCCGTGTGGCTGGACCACTGCCCGTTCGTCAGCGCGTCGTTCGGCCCGGCCCCGGCCTGGCTCCGCCACGAACCGGTCTCCGCGTGCCGGCCACTGCCCGTGCCACCGCCCGCCGGCGCCCGGGGCACACCGGGGAGGCGCCGGGTGTGCGTCTCCTTCGCACCCGAGCACGGCCCCAACGCCCGCACCTGGGCCGGTACGCACGGCTACCGGCTGCTCGCGCCGGACGCCGGGGTGACCGCCTGGGCGGCCGACAAGATCAGCGTGCTGGAGCTGTTCGAGGAAGCGGGCGTGGCCACCCCGCCCTGCGTGGTCGTCCCCGCGGCCGGACGGGGACCGGCCGCGCGGTACTGGCGCGCGGACTGGCCCGGGGCGGTGGCCCAGCGCAGGGAGAACAACCTGGTCGGGCGGGGGACGGTCCCGCTCGCCTCCCCGGCCGAACTCGAACGCCGCCTCGCCGACTGGCCGGACGAGCCGATCCGGCTCGGCCGCCGGGCTCCCGGCGTCTCCCTGACGGTCACGGCCTGCGCCGGACCGGACAGGACCGTGGTCTCGGCCGTCTCCCACCAGCTCGTGGGGCTGCCCGAGCTCGCCGCCTCCTGGGGCACCCACTGCGGCAACCAGCTCCTGCACCCCGGTGATCTGCCGGACGGGCTGTACGGACAGGCCCGCGCGGCGGCGCGGCGCGTGGGGGAGGTGCTGCGCGGCCGCGGCTTCCGCGGCGTCTTCGGCCTCGACCTCGTCGAGGAGGACGGCCGGCTGCTGGCCGTCGAGGTCAACCCCCGCTTCCAGACGGTGGTCTCGCTCGTGCAGGCCGCCGAGCGCGCGGCGGGCCTGCTGCCCGCGCTGGGGCTGCACATCCTCTCCTTCCTCCTGCCCGCGCTGCCGCCGTCCGTGCCGGGGACGCTCCCGCCGGGACCGCGCCGCCCGAGCCAGCTCGTCGTCCACGCCGCGGCGGACGCCACGGTGAACGCCCTTCCCCGCACCGGGTGCTACCGGCTCGGCGGCGGGACGGCGACGGGCCCGCTCCCGGCGGCTCCGGATCTCGCCGGACTCCGCGACGACGAGGCCCTGTGGTGGGCCGTCGCCCGCCCGGGCCCGGTCACGGCGGGACAGGAGCTGGCCCTGCTCCAGTTCGGGCACAAGGTCGCCCCCCTCGAACCCCGGCCCCGCCTCCCTCCGGAGTCGCTGGCCTGGATCGCCGCCTTCCACGACCGGTCCCGGGCGGGAGAGGGCCGGTCCCGGACGGGAGTGGACGGCACGGCGGCCGCCGGCGAGGCCGCCACACCCCTGCTCCGGCTGCCCGAGGAAGCCATGCGCACGGCGGGCCTGCACACGCTGGAGCTCGTCATCGAGCGGTTCACCACCGCCCGCGCACACCCGCCGCTGCGCGTCCCGCCCCCCGACGGCCTCCGGGCCCTCCTGGACGAACCCCTGCCCGAGCACGGCACGGACGACCTGCGCTCCCTGCTCGACCGCGTCACCCGCGACGCCCTCGGCGAAGCCACCCGCCTCGACCACCCCCGGAGCTTCGCCTTCACCCCGTCCACCGGCAACTTCCCGGCCGTCCTCGCCGACGCCCTCGCCTCCGCCCACCTCTCCGTACCGGGGGCGTGGCTGGTCGGCGCCGGGCCCACCCAGCTCGAACTGACCACGCTCGGCTGGCTCAAGGCACTGCTGGGCCTGCCCGAGGAGGCCGGCGGACTGTTCGTCAGCGGCGGCTCCGTCGCCAACCTCACCGCCCTGGCCGTCGCCCGCGACCACCACCTCGGCGACGACCACTCCCGCGCCCGCCTCTACTGCTCCACCCAGGCCCACCCCTCCGTCGCCCGGGCCACGCACCTGCTGGGCCTCACCCGCGGGCAGCTCTCCGTCGTACCGGCCGACCGCGCACTGCGTCTCGACCCGGCGGAGGTCGCGCGGCGTGTCACCGACGACCGCGGCGCCGGGCTGCGCCCCTTCGCCGTCGTCGCCACCCTCGGCACCACCGGCACCGGCGCCGTCGACCCCCTCGACGACCTCGCCGGCCTCTGCGCGCGCGAAGGACTCTGGCTCCACGTCGACGGCGCCCACGGCGCGGCGGTGGCCGCCACCGCCCGCGGGCACGGGCTGCGCCCGGCCCTCCGCCGCGCCGACTCCCTCACGGTCGACCCGCACAAGTGGCTCTTCCAGCCGTACGAGATCGGCTGCGTCCTGCTGCGCCGCCCGGAGCTGCTGCGCGCCACCTTCGACCTGGCGCGGCACGCGCTGGACACCGGCTACCTGGCCCCCACCGACCCGCGGGGCGACGAGGTGAACCTCTCCGACCACGGCCTCCAGCAGAGCCGCGGGCTCCGGGCCCTGAAGCTGTGGCTGTCGCTGAAGACCTTCGGCGCGCGGGCCTTCCGGCAGGCGATCGAGCACGGCATGGACCTGGCCGAGCACGCGGCGGCCCTGGTCGCGGCCCACCCCGAGCTGCGGCCGGTCACGCCGGCCTCCCTCGCCGTCCTCACCTTCCGCTACCGCCCGGCCGACGTACCGCCCGGCTGGGACGCCGACGCCGCACAGGAGGACATCAGCCGGGCGGTGTGCGCGGACGGCGAGGCGCTGCTCCTCACCACCCGGGTGCACGGTGCCACGGTGCTGCGGATGTGCACCATCAACCCCGGCAGCAACCGGGACGACGTCGCGTACGTCCTCGACCGGGTGGTCCACCACGGCCGCCGGTCGGCGGACGCGCTCAGAGGAACGTCAGCGTCGAAGGACCGGTGATCAGCCGCACGCCCCGGTCCGTCGCACACGCCGGCACGTCGAGCGTGAGCTGGGCGCCGGGGGAGGCGACGGTCCGCCCGCGGAACGCGCCCGAGACCACCCTGCCGACCACCAGCACGACCGCCTGCCCAGCGACCTGCCCGACGGTCCCCATGGGATAGCGCACCACGCTCTTCCGCCCGTTGCTCCAGGTGATCTTCTCCACGGTGGTGGCATCGGAGACGAAGCACCCGTTCGTCCCGCCGCCGCTGATCTCGGACGTGGCGGAGGCGAACCCCGGGTCGGCGGAGACGCAGGTGTAGGCGCCGGTCCCGGTGATCCGGGTCCTTCTCGCCCGCAGCCCGAGCCCCGGGGAGAACCCGACGGAGTTGGTCCCCACGCAGGTGACGGGCGCCGCCGGCCCGCGTGCCTCCGCCGCCGGCCGGGCCTCCGCCGCGAACGGCCCGGCCGCCACCATGCCCACGGCCAAGGCCGCGCTCCCGCACCTCTTCGCCCACGGTCCGATCCGGCGCATGACACCCTCCCCGCTCGCGCGACCGCTTCCGCGGCACATGCATGCCCAGCCACGGGGAATCCCACCGGGGACCGGCAGCACGTGCCACACGGGGGGCGCACGGGGCGGGGCGGACACCTCCGCCGCCCCCGGAAAACGGACGGCGGTTCGATCCCGGAAACGCCGTTCCGGCTCCTTCGAGCACCGTCGAAACGCCTGGTGACACGGCCCCCGCCGGGCCACTCTGGCGTCGTTGGCAGCGGTGGCGGGACCGGCCCCGCCACCCCCCTCCGGCGAAGGAGACGACGCATGAAACTCCGAGGATCACTGTCCGCCGCCATCGCCCGGCTCGGCCTCGCGGCCGTCGCCCTGACCGGCGCCCTCGCCTGCGCGACGGTCGCCCCGGCGACGGCCGCCCCGGAACAGATCCAGGGCTGCGGCTGGAACGAGAGCAGGGGCGGCGAGCGCGCCTACTACGAGCACTGCGCCACGAACACCAACGTGTGGATCCAGGTCAAGCGGTTCCCCCGGTCCAACTACCACCGCTGCGTGGGCCCCGGCCGCACCAACCTCGACCTCGACGCCACCGGCGCCTGGTACGACAGCAACTACCGCGGCGGGCTCTGCTCCCACCCGGGCGACACCGGGCCCTGATCCGCACGTCGAACGGCGGTCCGCCCTCCCCGCTGCCGGGGGAGGCCGGACCGCCGCGTGACGGGCCGTCAGGCCTGCGGCTTGGTGCCGTCGATGGCGACGCGGCGGCCGTAGCGGCTGTGCGGGTAGTAGTCCCAGATCGCGTGGTGCTGGACGCAGCGGTTGTCCCAGAACACCAGGGTCTTCGGCTGCCAGCGGACCCGGCAGACGAGCAGCGGCGTGCCGGCGATGTGCCGGTACAGCATCTCCAGCAGGGCCTCGCTCTCCGCGGCCGACAGCTGCGGGATGTGCGAGGTGTAGGGGCGGTTGACGAAGAGGAGCTTGCGGCCGGTCTCCGGGTGGCGGACGACGATGGGGTGCTCGTTCACCGGCACCTCGTACTCGGCCGGCGGGCCCTGCTTGCCCCACGGCTGGGCGCCGTCGTGGACCGCGGTGAGGCCCTCCAGGAACGCCTTCATGGCGGGCGAGAGCATCTCGTAGGCGAGGTGCATGTTGGCGAACATGGTGTCGCCGCCGCTGCCGGCCTCCGGTATGCGGGTGATGTGCAGCATCGAGCCCAGCGACGGCTCGGCGTCGGCGGTGCCGTCCGCGTGCCAGCCGTTGCCCGCCACGTTCTTCGACTCGGCCGAGGCGCTGATCTCCAGCACGTACGGGTCGCTGTCGGGAGCCGCCAGCGCCACCGGGTGCAGCGGGCCGAAGTGCGCCGCGAACCGCTTGTGGTCCTCGGGCGTGATGTCCTGGTCGCGGAAGACCAGGACGTGGTGGGCGTGGAACGCGTCCTTGATCTCAGCCAGTTGACGGTCCGTCAGCTCCTGGGAGAGGTCGATCCCGGAGACCTCCGCGCCGAGGACCGGTGTGATCGGGTCCAGGGTGAGGGTCTCGTAGGCGGGCTTCGGCCGGGTGGTGAGCGCCTTCACGGCGTCGAGTGCGTAGTCTTCCATGGCCTTTCCTGTACTGCGTCGCGGTAGGGGTGGGGGGCTTCAGAGCCCGCGGTCGAGGAGCTCGGCGAGGATGATGCGGCCGAAGGCGAGGTTGCCGTGGATGATGTCGTCCTTCTCGCACAGCTCGGGCCGCTGGAGCCCCGACGCGTCGGTGGTGCGGGCGCGCAGGTCCACGACCTCCACGCCGAGTTCGGCGACGGCCCGGCGGACGCACTCCTGCGCCGCCATGAACACCTCGCGGTCCGACATGCCGGGCACCCGCTGCGGCCCCATCACCGCCAGCACCCGGAGGCCGAGGCGGCGGGCGTGGGCGTAGAACGCCAGCGCGTCGCGGACGGCCGCCCGGACGAGCGCGTCGAACACCGGGCTGTCCAGGAAGCCCGGCGGGAAGGCGCCGCCGCGGGTGCGGTAGATCCGCCAGTTCTCCGTCGTCGCGACGAAGTGCGCGCTGAAGCCGAACGTGCACACCAGCGGCACGGTCACCCGGTCCAGGCCCGGCGCCCCCAGCTCGTCGAGGGCGGCACGGTAGCGGGTCTCCGTCTCCGGGTCGCGGAAGACGACGTCGTCCCCGCGCGGGTCGTAGAAGCCGGCGGTGAAGTCCCGGCCCGAGCCGATGGGCCCGCCCGCGAAGGGGACGCGGGCGGCCGCCGCGGCCCGGCCGACCGGACCGGCGTGGGAGTCGCCCAGCAGCAGGAACCGGGCGGCGGCCGGCCTAGCGGGGGCTGTAGTAGTCGAGTACGGCGTCGTCACACTCGAACTCCTCTCCGGCGGTGGGGTGGGCGGGGGAGCGGTCGGCCGCGGGCGGGCTCACGGGGGCCGCCCGCCGTCCTTCGAGCGCACCGAAGAACCGGTCCATCACGAAGGCGACACCCTCCGGCGTCACCGTCCGCAGGTTGGGCTCGAAGAACGCGCCGCGGAACGGGGTGCCCGTGACGATCTCGTACGACGGGAAGTAGTCGACGTCCTCGTGCTCGGCGGCCAGCTGTCCGGCGACGGCCCGCAGGACCGACTTCGAGTACGTGGTGGCCGTCAGCGCGTGCCCGCCGGTCGCGGTCGCCGTGAGCGGCACCGGCGAGACGGTGAGCAGCACCTTCAGGCCGGGGTTGACGGACCGGGCCAGCTCCAGGGCGGCGGTCAGGTCCCGGCGCACCTCGTCGAAGGTGAAGTTGTGGAAGACGTGCCGCGCGGGGTCGAAGGTGCCGCGCAGGGTGCCGGGGCAAACGGGGTGGACCGTGCCGCCGTCGCGGTCGCGCCACGCCTCGGTCAGCCCCAGCGTGAAGATCAGGCAGTTCGCTTCGGCGAGGCCCTCGCGGACCGCGGCGAGCGTCGCCGCCCGCGCGGCGAACAGCTCCTCGGCGGAGGCGTACCCGGCCGGCTCCACCGCCGGACGGCAGGGGTCGTAAAAGCGCCCGTCCTCCTCCCACGTCTCCTGCGGCGGCTCCTCCACGCCCAGCGCCCACGAGAACCACTGGCGCAGCACTGCGGCGGTGTAGATGTTGCCGGTGCGGAAGGAGAACACGCCGAAGTGGCGGTCGCGGCGCTGCTCCGGGGTCAGGCCCGGGGGCGCGAGCTCGGTGTCGCGCCAGTTCATGCCCCGGTCGCGCAGGGCGCGGCCGATGTGCCGGGCGAAGCAGGACCCGGCCGTGAGGAGGACGTCGTCCTGGCCGATGGCGAACTTCGGCGTCCACATGCCGTCGATGTCCGCCCACGCGGGCTCGGCGACCGCGGGCCGCCAGAAGGAGCGGGACGGGAGTGACTGGTAAGGGTTCATGGGGTGCTGTTCTCGGCCTCGGTTCGTTCGTGTCGGCGGTCGGCGGTCGGGTGCCAGTGGTGGGGGAAGCGGTGGCCCGGTGCCCGGCGGCCGGGGGGCGGTCGCCGGGCACCGGGCCGGTCAGGTACCGGCGAGTGGCTCCGGCGCCGGGACGCACGCCGCGTTGACGGCCTCGGCGACCGCCGCCACGTGCGGCGGACGGACGATCCCGTAGTGCGTGGTGTCCAGGCACCGCGCCTCCGACAGAAGCGGCAACAGCCCTTCCCACAGCCGCCGTTGCTCCGTCGCGGACACCCGGGACGGCAGCCCGCTCTCCGCCCGGTCCGCGAGCCACAGCCGGACCGGCGTGCCGGGCAGCGGCGGCGGCTCGTGGGCCGCCATGCCGGCCAGGTTGGCGCGGCAGCAGCGCGCCAGCCGCTCGGCGTACGCCCGGGCCTCCGGACCCGCCGGAGCACCGGAACCGGCCTCGGCCAGCTCCCGGGCGAAGAGCCGCTCCAGCTGCTCCTCGTCGTAGCCGAGGACGTCCTTCCCGCCGCCGGGCGGCGGGGGGTCGAGCAGGTACAGCTCCGCGACCGGACCGTCGGAGGCCTCCGCCGCGGCCGCCATCGCCTGGGTCACCCAGGCGCCGAACGACCAGCCGGCCAGCCGCCAGCGCCAGGCGTCCCGGGGGAAGCGCCGCGCAGGGCGGCGAGGTAGCGGTCCGCGCGCTCGGCGACCGTCCAGTCCGGGGCCTCCGCGCCGCGCAGCCCCGGGTCGCTGATCAGGCACACGGTCAGCCGGGGGTCCAGGGCCGACACCAGCGCGCGGTACGCCTGGACGTCGCCGCCGACCGGGTGCACCAGGCACAGCACGTCGCCGCCCGCACCCTCCTGCCACACGTCCAGCGGCACCTCGTCATCGGACGGGCCGGCGCCGGTGGCCTCCGCGAGGTGCGCCAGCACCTCCGTCAGGCTCACCCGGTGGCTCAGCCGCGACAGTTCGAGCTCGACGCCGTACTCGTCCTCGACCGTGCTGATGAGGTCGAGGAGGGTGAGCGAGTCGGCGCCGTGGTCGTAGAGGGACGCCTCGGGGTCGAGCTCGTCCACGCCCAGGGAGCGGCACAGCCACTCCGCGAGCCGCTCGGCGGCGGCCGGGGCCGGCGCCGTCTCGGGCGCCGCCGGCCGGTCCGCACCCGG
>NZ_JAIQLH010000161.1 GCF_020037025.1 Streptomyces huiliensis
CGCCGTCTCGGGCGCCGCCGGCCGGTCCGCACCCGGCGGCGGCGCGTAGAAGACGTGCGCCTCCTCGGGATCCGTGGTGGACACCAGGAGCTGCGGCAGCCGCAGCCGCAGGGCGTCGGCGAACAGCCGCTGCCCCTCCTTCACCGTCAGCCCCACCGCCAGGTGCGCCTGGTGGCGGGCGTCGGCGTGCAGCGCGCTACAGGCCATGCCGATCTCGCTCCAGATGTCCCAGTCGACGCCGATCCGCAGCGTGCTCCCGTCGCCCTGGTAGCGGGCGAAGCCGTCCAGCAGGCCGTTGGCGGCGGCGTAGTCGAACTGGCCGATGCCGCCGTACTGCGCCGCCATCGACGAGCAGTAGACGGCGAACGCGGGCCGGTCGCGCTCGATCAGCCGCTCCACCAGGAGCGCGCCGCGCAGCTTGGCCGCCGAGGCCCGCCACGCCGCGGCGGCGTCGCGCCGGACCAGCAGACCGCCCGCGGCCACACCGGCGGCGTGCACGACTCCGTCGACACGGGTGGTGAGCCGGTCGAGGACCGCCTCCGGATCCGCCGTCGCGAGGTCCGCCTCCAGCAGGTCGACGCGGTCGGCCCACGGTGCCAGCTCCTCCGGCAGTTCCGTGCGGCGGGCCAGCAGCACCACCCGGCAGTCGGCCTGCTCCAGCAGCCAGGCGGCGACGCTGCGGCCGATGCCGCCCGTCCCGCCGAGCACCAGGTACGTGCCCGGGCCCACCGGCCCCGCCGGCGCCGCCACCGGGGCGGGCGCGGGCACCGGCAGCAGCGCCTGCCGCCACCAGAAGCCCTGCCGCAGCGCCAGCCGGCGCGGCAGCTCCGCGCCGCCCGCGTCGGCCTCGGCCAGCAG
>NZ_JAIQLH010000162.1 GCF_020037025.1 Streptomyces huiliensis
GCGGCGAACCGGCCCTCGCCGCCGACGTCCTGGACCCCGCCGTACGCCGGCTCGACGCCCACGGCGACCGCCGCACCGCCGCGCTGGCCCGGCGCGCCCAGGCCCTGCTGCGGGCCGCGCACGCCGACCCGGCTGCCGAACGGCCCCTGCTGCGTGCCCTGGACGCCCTGGACGACGGGCCGGACGACGCCGCGCTCCGGGCGTCCCTGCTCACGGCGCTCGCCCGGGTCCGCCGGGCGCTGGGACGGAACCGGGAGGCGCACGAGACCGCCCGCGAGGCGGCCCGGCTGCTCATGGGCACCGGCGACCCCGCGCAGGTGGCCGAGGCCCTGGAGACGGTGGCCGTCACCTCCGCCGGGGCGCGTGAGGACGAGGAGCGGTGGCACGCCGTCGCCCGGGTGCTGGCGCACGCGGAGGCCGTCCGGCGGCGGTACGGCGTCGTGCCCGACGGCGGGGACGCCGCCGACGAACTCGCCCGGCGCCTCGCGGGGCACGTCGCGGTCCGCCCGCTCCGGCGGCTGCGCCGGGACGCGGAGCGGGTGTCCCTGCACGACGCCCTGGTCGCCGCCCTGTTCGCCCCGCCTCCCGAGCCCGAACCCGAGCCCGCGTGCGGGGCACGCCGGGGGACGGCCCCGCACGGGCTGACCCCGCGGCAGCACCAGATCGCCCTCCTGGTCGCGGAGGGCCTCACCAACCGGCAGATCGCGCGCCGGCTGGGGATCTCCGAGTGGACGGTGACCAATCACCTCCGGGTGGTGATGCAGAAGTTGGGCTGCGCGTCGCGTGTGCACGTCGTGCGCGCGGTGCAGGGGGGCGCGCCATGACCGGCGCCCGGCTCGTGAAGCCGTACGTCACGCCGGGCCCGGCCGCCGCGGAACGACGCCCGGGCCCGGCATCCGGAACGGGCCGCGCCCCCCGGCCGTACGCCCGGGGATGGCCCCTCGGCCGTACGCCCTGGGATGGCCCCTCGGCCGTACGCCCCGGGGCCCGTCAGCCGTCACGGAAGGCCCCGGGCCGTACCCGCGCCTGCTCGGAAGGCGAGCGGATCCGGTCAGAAGACGAGCGGGCCCGGGGTCTGCGCGGTCACGGCCGTGCAGGTGTTGGCGGTGCCGAGGACGTTCAGGCTGAGGGACGTGTCGCCCGAACCGGCGGCCGGGAGGTAGGAGTCGAGCCGGTCGCCCGCCGCCACCGGCCCGGTGAGCGGGCCGACGACGACCGGCTGTCCGGCCGGGGTCGCGGCGTTGGCGGTGCCGCTGAAGGAGGCGACGCCGCCGTCGGCCTTCCGCAGCCGCAGCGTGGCGCTGATCGAGCCGGCGGGGATGTCCGCCGGGGCGAGGCCGGCGCCGGTGGAGAAGCGGACGGAGCCGACGCCGTTGTCGGCCGTGGCCTCGATCGTCAGGTCGGTGACGCCGAACGGGCCGCAGTCGTACCGGGCACTGACCACCTGGACACCGGCGGGGGTCGCGGCGGCCGGTCCGGCCACGGCGAGGCCGCCCAGCAGCAGGGCCGCGGTGGCGACGGAGGTGGCGGTGAGCTTCTTGCGCATGATCGGTTCGCCTTTCCACTGAACTGATGTGCGGGTGGAGGTAACCCGGGCGGCGGATCCACCGCCCGTCGATCACCCGGTGGCGTGGCGTGGGTGGCCCGCCACCGGGGGCCATGAGGGGTCGGCCGGTTGGGAGGGGAGGCAGCGCGCGTTCCGCTACACCCGCGCGCCCCCGCCCCGCCAGCGGACCGCCGCCGCGCCCGCGAAGTCCCCCGCGTGGGCGAAACCGGCGAGCATCAGCAGGCTGCCGTCGGCGATCCGGCCCTCGCGGAGGCCGTGGTCGAGGGTGATGGGCACGGCCGCGCCGAAGAGGTTCCCGAACCGGTCGAAGGTGTCCAGGTGCCGGGCGGGGTCGAGGGAGAGCCGGTTCCGCCACTGCTCCAGGAACATCCGGTTCGGCTGGTTGGTGATCAGCACGTCGAGGTCGCCGGTCTTCAGCCCAAGCTCCTCGCACAACCCCGAGACCACGTCGGGCACCAGCCGGTTGCCGCGCTCGACGATGTCCCTGACCCGGCCGGGCGTGAACCCGACGTGCATCTGGCTGCTTCCCGGCTCCCAGTACTTGCGGCCGTCGGCGAGGGTGAGTCCGCAGTCCCGGGTGTACTCGCCGTGGTTGGCGACCCGGACGCCGAGGACCGGCGACTCCGACGACGCGGCCACCAGGGCCGCCCCGCAGCCGTCCCCTGGAATGACCGCCTCCGGCAGTTTGCGCACCTCGGACTGGGTCATCACGGGCCCCGCGCAGTTCTGCACGTTGAGCAGCAGCGCGGACCGCGCCTGCCCGGTGCCGACGAGCACCCGGGCCAGCCGCAGCAGGTGGACGAAGGAGGCGCAGCCGCCGTTGTGCGCGTCGATCACCCAGTCGGCCCGGATGCCGAGCCGGTGCGCCACCTCGGCGCCGGGGCCGGTGAACGGGACTTCCGGCAGCAGGGTGTTGGTGAGGACGACGTCGACGCCGCGCAGCGTGTCCCGTCCGACGCGCTCGGCGAGGGTGTGCGCGGCCCGCTCCATCATGTCGGCGGGCGTCTCGTCCCGGGCCGCCTGGTGGCGGAAGGCCGGCGCCTTGAACATGGTGTGGGTGGCGGAGTCCGTGTTCTCGCCGCCTCCCCCCTGATACGCCAGGAAGTACTCGGTGCCGACCGGTTCGCCGGGCAGGTAGGAGGCGACTTCGAGCAGGCTCACGTCCTTCATGCGGCGCCGCCGCCCCCGAACCGGTGCTCCAGGATCTTCTTCAGGTTGTCGATCTCCACCTGGTGGCCCGCGTAGAACAGCGGCCACATGTCGCCGACCCACGGCCGCTCCGGCGAGGAGGCCAGCTCGGGGTAGGGGTTCTTGTCGTAGTAGGGGTGGCGGCAGTTGGTCCAGATGACGACCGAGCCGGGCTTGTTCAGGACGATCTCCGCCGGGACGATCCGGTGGAGGTAGTTCATCCACAGTTCCCTGCCCTGGTCCCAGGCGCACCGCATGTCGACGGTGAGCGCGTCGGGGTCGCCGTCGATCCGCATGAAGATCTTGGTGGTGTCGTCGAGCAGGACGTCCCGGCCCTGATGGACGCCGGGGACGTCGGTCGGGGCGAAGTCCCGTGTGCTGTACGTGTACTCGTTGAGGTGCCGGACGTCCGTGAGGTAGTCGTACACGGCCTGCGGCGGCGCGTCGATGTACTGGTGGACGGTGACGAACCGCCCGTACACCTCGTCGTAGGTGAAGCTCTCCTTGGTCAGCTGCGCGGCGAGGGCCATGGCCTCCTCGCGCGGGGTGGTCTCCCAGCGCAGCAGGCCCGGGACGTCCCTGATGCCGGCCGGGACCGGGTCGGGGGCGACGTAACCGGGGACGGGGGTGGGCTGACCGGCGTTCTCGCCGACGGAGGTGGTCATCCTGGCACTGCTCCTTCACGGGCGGGCCGCCCGGCTCCGGCGCGCAGCGCGTGCTGCAGGAACGGCCGGAACGGCGGCATCTCGGTGGGGTCGACGTCCACGCAGATCAGCGCGGGCGCGGGGGTGGCGTGGGCGCGGCCGAGGGCCGCGGTCAGCTCTCCCGCCGTACGGACGGTCACGGCCGCCAGGCCGGGGAACAGGGCGGCGGCGCCGTCGCCGATCCGGGCCGGGCGGAAGAGGTTGTAGGAGTAGTCGCCGGAGAAGAACAGGCGCTCCCGGGTGGCGCACATGCCGTGCGCGTTGTTGTTGAACACCACGAACGTGACGGGCAGCCGGTGCTCGACGGCGGTGTGCACCTCCATGCCGTGCATGAAGAACGCCCCGTCGCCCGCGACGACGCAGGTACGGCGCCCGGTGGCGAAAGCGGCCCCGATGCCGGCGCCGAAGCCGTGGCCCATGCCGCCCATGCCGAGCGCGGCGACGAACCGGCCGCCGGGGGGTACGTCGATGTGGTGGAGGGCGACGGCGCCGGTGTTCCCGGCGTCGGCCACCACGGTGGTGCCCTCGGGCAGGGCGGCCGAGACGAGGAGGGCGGCGGTGCGCATGTCGAGGGGGGCGTCCGGCGGGGGCGGTGGGGCGGGTGGGGTGGGCCGTACGACGGGAGCGGGCCGCGCGTCGTCGTCCGCCGGTCCCAATGCCGCGCTGAGCAGGTCGAGTTCGGCGGCGAGCGGGCCCGTGAGCCGGATCAGTTCCCCGTGCGCGTCGAGGAAGGGCTCGCGCGGGTCGAGGGACACCACCGGCACGGCCTTGAGGCGGTCGCGCGGTCCGCCGTCGGCCATCTGCGGCAGGCGGGTGCCGGCGAGCAGGACGGCGGACGCCCGTTCCAGCGCCTCCTGCACCGCGGCCGGGCCGATGGGGCCGGCGATGCCGAGGTGGTGCGGATCGCGGGGGGCGAAGACGTCCTTGGCGTCCGGTACTACGGCCACCCCGACGCCCCCCGCGGCACCTACAGCCCCGGTGACACCGGCGGCTTCGGCAAAACTGGCAGCCCCGGTGACACCGGCGGCCCCGGCGGACAGCCGGCGTACCAGCGCGGCGAGCCGAGGGCGGGCGTCGGCGCGCGCCACCCCCTCCCCGGCGATCACCACGACACCGCCGGGACGCCGCGCCGCGTCCCGCAGCAGGCCGGCCGCCCGGGCGCGTACGGCCGGGGCCGACAGCGGAGGCGCGGCCGGTGCCACCGGCCGGGGCGGCGCCCAGGCGGGGAGCACGGCCTGCTGGACGTCCTTGGGGAGCAGCAGCACCGCGGGGCCGGGCGAGGCGGGGTCCGTCGCCGCCGCGAAGGCGCGCGGGAGGGCGTCGGTGATCGCCTCGGGTTCGTCCACGCGGACGCAGGAAACGGCCAGTTCGCCGAAGAGCCGCACGGCGTCGATCGAGCCGGCGAGGCCGCTGGTCTCCTGGAAGGAGCCGCGCCCGTCCAGGGCTGCCGACGGCTGGCCGACGAGCACGACGGCCGGCACGCAGGACGCCCGGAGCTCGGCGATGCCGGGCACCAGGTTCATCGCGCCGGCGCCCGAGGTGGACACGATCACCGGGACGCGCTGCGACGCCCGGTGGTAGCCGTCGGCCATGGCGGCCGCCGAGAACTCGTGCTTGGCCACCACGCCCAGCGGACCGTCCTGCGCCAGGTGCAGCGCGTCGTACAGGTCCTCGATGTTGGCGCCGCCGACTCCGAACACGTGGCGCACCCCCTGCAGGCGCAGGAAGTCCGTGACGAAATCGACCACGCGGGGTGAACTGCCCATCGGCTGCCCCCTCCAGACGGTGGTGCGGCCCATTACAGGCAGCGCCGCGCGGGCCGGACAATGACCCGGTCCTGCCGGTGGACAGGTGCGGCACCGGCAGGGTTCTGCCGGTGCGGGACGTCGGGCGCGTGTCAGCGGCATGGCAGGTGTGCGGCAGGCGTGTGCCGGTCGGGCGGCAGTGGCATGGCAGTCGTATGGCAGTCGTATGGCAGGAGGAACGCCCGCCATATGGCAGGGATCTGCCATGTCCGCCTGTCACGTGCCCGGCCCACCGGCGCCGTAGGTTTCCGGCACATCCATGGGAACCGCCACACCGCGCGGCGATGAACGGCGGCTCCGGGACCGGGATACGGCCGTACCACCGGAGCGGCCCGGAGCGGCCCGCAGCGGACCCGAGCGGCCCGGAGCGACCCGAGCGGGAGCGCGTCGGTGGCAGGGCGAACAGGAGGACGCATGGGCAGGGCTACGGCCGGGAGGACGACCGGGACGACCGCGACGGCCGAGACCGCCCCGCCGGCCGCGACCGGAGCGGCGGGCCGGGCGGCGGGGCTGGTGCTCGCGGTGACCTGTGGGGCACAGTTCATGGTCATCATCGACGACACGGTCGTCGCGATGGCGCTCCCGACCATCCGGACGTCCCTCGACTTCGAACAGGCGTCGCTGGCCTGGGTCGTGGACGCCTACATGCTGCTGTTCGGCGGCTTCCTGGTGCTCGGCGGCCGGTGCGCGGACCTCTTCGGCCGCCGCCGGGTGTTCCTCGCCGGCCTCGCCGTCTTCACCGCATCCTCGCTCGCCTGCGGCCTCGCACAGAACCCCGAGACGCTGATCGTCGCGCGCGGCGCCCAGGGCTTCGGCGCGGCCCTGCTCAGTCCGGCGGCCCTGTCCATCCTCATCACCGCGTTCGCGGAGGCGAAGGAGCGGCGGAAGGCGCTCGGCGTGTGGGGCGGCCTGACCGGCATCTCCGGGGTCTCCGGCGTGCTGCTCGGCGGGGTCATCACCGACACCGTCGACTGGCGGTGGGTCTTCTTCGTCAACATCCCCGTCGGCGTCCTGCTGTTCGCGCTCACGCTGCGCCCCGCGCTCGCCGACCGCGAGGCCCCGGCCAAGGGCACCTCGACCGACACCACGGGCGCCCTGCTCATCACGTCCGGGCTGCTGCTGCTCGTCTACTCCGTGATCAGCACCAGCCACCGCCCGTGGGGCTCCGCCGCGACCGTCCTCGGCCTCGTCGGCGCCGGTGTGCTGCTGGCGGGGTTCGTGGTGCGGGAGTCGCGCGCCGCGCAGCCGCTGATCCGGCTGGGCATCTTCGCCCGCCGGCAGATCGCGGTCGCGAACGTGATGATGCTGCTCGCCGCCTCCGGCCTGTACGGCATCTTCTTCTTCCTCACCCAGTACATGCAGATCCTGCAGCAGTGGTCACCGCTGCGGGCCGGCCTGTCCTGGGCGCCGTTCGGCGTGACCATGGCGGTCTTCTCGGGCCTGGCCATCCAGCTGCTGCCGAAGCTCGGCAGCCGGATCCTGTGCCTGACCGGACTGGGCGCGGCCACCGCCGGCCTCGCGCTGCTGCTGCGGGCGCCGGCCGAGGCGTCGTACGCGTCGGACATCCTGCCCACCCTGCTGCTGTGCGCCGCCGGCTACGGGCTGGCCATGGTGCCGATGGTGGTGGCCGCGGTGAGCGGGGTCGCGAAGGCGGACTCCGGCGCGGCGTCCGGGGTCCTCAACACCGGCCAGCAGATCGGCGGCGCGACCGGTCTCGCCGTCCTGGCCGCGCTCGCGAGCGGCAGGCTGGACGACGAACTGGCCGACGGCGCACCGCTGTCGGACGCGCTGCTGGACAGCTTCCACTCGGCGTTCCTGGTCGGCACGGTGCTCAGCGCCTGCGCGGCGGTGCTGGCACTGGCCCTGCCGGCGCTGCGGACGGAGTTCGACCCGGAGACGACGTCGGGCGTCTGAGGCACGCGGCGCGCGGGCCGCCGGCCATACGGGTTCCCCCAGCCCCCCGTACGGGTTCCTCACCCCGTCGCCTCCCCCCTAAGGGTCCCCCTCTCCCCCTAAGGATCCCCATGTCCCAGGACCAGGTTCTGCCTCCCGGCTTCTTCGCCGACACCGAGATCCCGGACGGCGGGGACCACCTCCGTCTGCACCTCAACGAGAACCCCTACGGGCCGCCGCCCGGCACGGTCGAGGCGGTCCACGACGAGGCCGACCGCCACCTCAACCGCTACCCGGACGCCGACTGCCGCGAGCTGCGGGAGGCGCTGGCCACCCACTTCGACGTGCCCCTCGGCATGGTCGCCGTCGGGAACGGCACGGACGAGCTGGTCCTGGTCACCTCGTTGACGTTCCTCCGCGACCGACCCGGCACCACGGTCCTGACCACCGCCACCACCTTCCCCGGCTACGCGATGTCCGCCGCGGCCGTGGGCCGCGTCCCGGTCACCCTCCCGCTGGACGGCGCCGCCGTGCCCGTGGGCGCCCTGGCCGGGCGGATCGCCGCCGGGGCCGAGCTGACGTTCGTCTGCAACCCGCTCAACCCGACCGGGTCGCTCCTCGACCGCGCCTCCGTCGCCCGGCTGCTGGACGCGGCCGACGAGGGCGGCGGTGTCGTCGTCTTCGACGAGGCGTACGTCGACTTCGCGGGCCCCGCCCACGAGTTCGCCCTCGAAGCGGTCAGAGAGGGCCGGCGGGCGCTGGTGACCAGGACGTTCTCCAAGGCGTGGGGTCTGGCCTCGGTACGGATGGGGGTCGCGCTCGGCCCCGCCGACCTGATCGCCCGGGTCACCGCCACCGCGAGCGCGCTGCCGTTCAACGTCAACCGCCAGGCCCAGCGGGCCGTCCTGCGTGCCCTGGAGCACCCCGACCACCTCGACCGCGTACGCGCGGCGAACGCCCGGGCGCGGAAACTCCTCGGCACGGCCCTGGACGCGCTCGGCCTCGTCCACGCGCCGTCCGCGAGCAACTTCGTGATGGTCGACGTGCCGCCGCCGGGCGACAGCGCCCGGTTCGCAGCCCGGCTCGCCGCCGAGCACCGCATCTTCGTCCGCGCCCTCGACGCGCTCGGCATGCCGGGCCGGCTGCGGATCTCGGTGGGCACGGAGGCGGAGGTGGAGCGCCTGGCGGCCGCGCTGGCCACGCTCCTGAAGGACACCGCCTGACGCGCCCCGCCCCCGCCCCCGCACGGAACCCCGAGGAGCCCCGAGGAGCACCGATGACCCAGTCGACGCCGTCCACCCCCCTCCCCTTCCGGTCCCTGGCCTCCGGCCACCGGACCATGCTGCTGGCCCACCGCGCGATGGTGCGCGACCTGGACCGCGTCGCCCGTACGGCGGAGGGCCTGGTCACGGCCCCGGACGCGGAACGGGCGGCCACCCTCCGCGCGTACGTCGAGAAGCTGTCCCTGATCATCGAGCACCACCACGAGGGCGAGGACGAGTTCCTCTGGCCCAGCCTGCGCCGGCTGGGGGCCGACGAGGCCGCCCTCACGCTCATGACGAGGGAACACGACGAACTGGCGAAGAACCTGCACCGCTGGCACGACACCGCCCGTGGCCTGGGCACCGACCCGGCCGCGGCGGCGGAGCTGGCCCGGCTCACCCACCCGCTCCGCGACGAGCTCGCGCGGCACGCGGCGGACGAGGAACGCGAACTCTCCGGCCGCCTCGCGCCCGCCCTGAACGAGAAGGTGTGGAAGGGCTTCGCGACCCACATGCGCAAGACGGCGCCCTCGTGGACCCTGAAGTTCATGCCCGCCTGGCTGGCGTCGGTGGCCGGCCCGGACGAGCGGTCGGGCGTTCCGGCTCCGCCGGTGGCGGCCCTGTTCAGGGGCTGGCTGGAAAAGCGCCAGAGGTCGGCCTTCGGCGACTGCTACTGAGTCGCCGCTGCGACCCGAACGGCAAGCGCGGCAATATCATCATCCAACCCACCCCGGCTGTACCGCAGCAGATCGCGATGCAGGGCGTCGAGCAGCGCCCGGGGCCGCGCCGGGGTCTGCCGGCGCATCCAGTCCTGGAGCGGGAAGAACGTCCCGTCGTGGTCGCGTGCCTCGGTGACCCCGTCCGTGTAGAGCAGCAGCAGGTCACCGGGGGAGACGTCGAAGACGTCGACGCTGTACGTGTCCCCGATCAGCCCCGCCAGATTGAGCAGCGGCGACGGGGCGGTGGACTCCAGCACCCGCAGCCCCCCGTCGCCCAGCAGCAGCGGCGGGGGATGCCCGCAGTTGAGGACGCCGATCCGGCCGCCCTCGTGCGGGATCTCGACGAGCAGGGCGGTGGTGAACCGCTCCATGAGGTCGTCGGGAGGGAACGCGGCGCTGTACCGGGTGCTGCTCGCCTCCAGCCGGCGCGCGAGATCCCCCAGGTCGGGCACGTCGTACGCGGCCTCGCGGAACGAGTTCACCATCGCCGCCGCCGACCCCACCGCCGGCAGCCCCTTGCCCCGCACGTCCCCGATCAGCAGCCGCACCCCGAACCGGGTGTCCGCCACCTCGTAGAAGTCGCCCCCGATCCGCGCCTCCGCCGCCGCGGCCAGATACAGCGACTCGATCTCCAGGCTCCCGCACCGCCGCGGCATCGGACTCAGCACCACCTGCTGCGCCGCGTCCGCCACCAGCCGCACCTGGAACAACGTCCGCTCCCGCTGCAACCGCGCATGACTCCCGTACGCCGCCGCCACGGTCACCGCCACGATCCCCGCCGCCGTGTACCCCGTCCCCAGATCCGGGAACACGATCCCCAGCCCGATCATCAAAAACAGACAGATCGTCCCCAGCAGCACCGTCGGCAGCACCGGCCACATAGCCGCCGCCAACGCGGGCGCCGCGGGCAGCAGCCGACTGAACGCCATGCTCCGCGGCGTGTTGTACGCCAGGCTCGCGATCACCACGGTCAGGAACACCGGCGACAGCAGGGTAAACAGCTCCCGCCCGGCCCGCCGCCGAAACCACAGCCGTCCAGGCTTGATCACATTCCATAGCATAGCCACGCAACCCGGACATGGCTTTCCGGCACCGGGGCCTTCGGGACTTCGCCGCTACCGGCCCGAACCACTGCGGGCATCAGCCCCGGCGGCACCGAAAACGCCAGTGGGCCGGCCCGCTGATGCGGACCGGCCCACTGAGCTGGCGGAGGATACGAGATTCGAACTCGTGAGGGGTTGCCCCCAACACGCTTTCCAACTGTGCGCGCGGCCGTACGGGGGTGTCCGTGGGCGTTCGCAGAGCAGGCCAGACGGGGCGCGCGTACGGCGGTGAACGGCGGTGCCCGCGAGCGCACAGGACAAAGACCAGGACAACGAATGGTGCCGGGCCAACCCGCTTATGCTCCCGTTGGCCCGGCCTCTGACGAGCTAGGCGCCCATCGCACCAGGGGCCTGCTCCGCGCACAGCGCCCTCAAGGGAGCCTGGCTGGCGGACGGTAGAGCACGGCACGGTCTTCCTGAACTGACCGGCCCGCGGCGCGCCATGGAATTGAGGGGCCCACCGTTGTACGGTTCACACTGCTCAGCAATGGCGTGGAGTACTCCATGACAAGCAATTGGAGGGCCTAGCTCCTGCCAGAGCCAGGCCCTCGTGCAGTTCACGAGCCCGGTCGCTCTTCACGAGACCGGGCTCGCTGCATATGCAGTTCCCGGTCGCGACGGGTTCGTAGGTGGGCGTCCTAGTGGACGAACTGCCCCACCGTGGCGATGAGCGTCACCAGCAGACCTGCCGCAGACAGTGTGACTTGCCACCTTTCGGGCCAAGTCCAACGCCTGCGCGGTTTCCGCTCGATCGAGCCTTCCACCACACACCCCTCCCGTTCTTCCAGTGTTTCCTTGACGAAATGCCAAGGCAAGCTGCCACCCCCTGCGTACACGTCACAACGGGCCCGCAGCGCTCAATGGGAAGCATTCGTGGAGGGTTAACTCGCCTGCCTACCACGCACATCCTCTTTCTCAGCCGCTGGGCGCTCCAAGTAGGAATTGGTTGAGCGTAATCATCTGCGCGTTCATGCGTCGACCGGTAGGCTCTGCAATCCTTGGACTCCGCTCCTGATCCCGTGCCCGAAGCGGAAGGTCTAATTAACCAGCAGTCTCCGCCTCGCGAGTTCCGCCAGCGTCTTCATAGTGACGCAGCTCGTGAAGTACGGCTCTCGTAAGCTCGCGCAATAGCGACCAATCAAATGGGAAATCGCCCCTCTTCGTCAAAACCTCACGAAGAGCTTTTTCGATCTGCCCCGAGAGGTCACCAGCTGGTACCGAAACAGACTCCTTCCAAGAGGTGGGAGGCTCAACCCAGTAGGTACGCGCTGCTGGCGTACGTCTCAAGTCTGTCTGCCTACGCATGTGCATTTCTATCTCTGCACCCGGGACACCGTACCGCTCGCCCACACGAAATATCTCTTCTATGCCAAGATCAACGTAGTGTCTGACGCCTGCGGGGAGTCTGCGAATCCCGCCTAGGTGCCCGTTTCGGTTTCTCCTGTAGCGCTCAGCGCGCTGCCATGCTTCGTCCCAGGCTTGAATGGAGTCTTCCGCTTCACCGCAGGTGCGTACAAGCTCGCTCGTCGACCTCCGGCTGAAGTTTTGACGTCCGCTGAGTGCATCACTGAGCGTGCTTCGACGAAGCTTGGCACCTCGCTGATCCGCCAACTTTTCGATCTTTCGAAGAGTCAGCCCTCTCTGTTTCACGAGACGTGCGAGAGCAAGGCGCAGTTCGGTGTGACTGGTGACGTCCTCGGGGTAAGTCGATGGCACTCTGAACGTGAGCAGGGAGTTTATCAACTCTGCATTCCGCCATGCCTGCTCGGCGGCCTCCGGGTCTGATGCGCAACCTTGGATAAATGCCTCGAAGACCTGTCGGCTGGGCATTTCAAACCCTTGCGTGGCTCGGTGTAACGAGGATTTCGAGGTGTACGTCAATGCGGCAAGCTCTCCGAAGCTGAGGCCGGCGCGGCGCTTTTCCCGCACCAGCCAAGTCTGCAAAGGGCCAACTTGGGAAACGTGATCTCGAAACCCGTATTTCCTCACCGATACCCCCATTGCTCAGAGGCTTCGAATTCGCAAGCCTGCTTCTGTGGAACAGGAAGAGCGTGGCAACTCGGGGGCGTCCGTGTCCACCGATCCAGATTTTTCGTCCGGGACAGCTCGCAATTATCCTGCGTTGAGAGCCTGGGGGGTCGCAGGTGTTCGTGCTGGTCAGAGGAACGTAAGAGCGGCATCGTCCCAGAACTGTCCGACCTCACGGTAGCGTTGGTAGCCAGTCAACTGTGACGACCTCGCAGTTGGGACGGTCTACTGCCACCAAGCGGTAGCCATCATGAGCACGGACCCGGGGCTGTATGACCAGCTCAACTGCGCGTACGGCTGTATGGGGGCGTCCGCGGTGGTTCACGCGGCAGGTCGGGCGGTGTATGTACGGCGGCGCACGGTGGCGTCCCTGCGCACGCACGGGTGGTTCCCGAGGCAGGCGAGCCGGCCACCAAGGGTGCCCTGCCGCGGAGGTATCACGTAGCGTCGCAGTGTGCTGGCACTTTTCGATCTCGACAACACCTTGATCGATCGAAACGGGGGGCTGGAGAGCTGGGCACGCGACTTCGCGAGGTCTCGGCGACTCGGTGAGGGCGCGACGGCCGTCATCTGCGAGCGGCTCCGGGAACGGACCTACCCGGCTGACTTCGTCCACCTGCGGGAGACGCTCGGGCTCGACGATGCCCCCGGAGATCTCTGGCAGGAGTACGTCGATGGGGTCGCCCGTTCAGTGCGGTGCTTTCCCGGTGTGCTCGAAGGGCTCGAAGGGCTGCGTGCCGAAGGGTGGACCCTTGGCGTCGCGACGAACGGGGCCGCGGACGTCCAGCGGGCGAAGCTCGCGGCAACCGGGCTCGCGCCGTTCTTCGAAGGCATCTGCATCTCGGAGGAGGTAGGTGTTCGGAAGCCCGCGTACGCCCACTTCAAAGCCGCCGCCACATTGTGCGGCCGTCGGCTGGGCTCCGGAGGGTGGATGGTGGGGGACAAGCCTGAGACGGACATTGGAGGGGCTCGCGTGGCGGGCCTGCGTTCGGTGTGGGTGGCCGGCGGCCGTACATGGGCCGATGGCCTCCCCGAGCCCGACGTAGTGGTGCCGGGCGTCGTGGAGGCAATCGGAGTGATGAGAGCGGCGGCTTAGTCGGGTTCGTCGTCCGGGGCGACGTGCAGGTGCTCAAGCGCTTCGGGGAGGCTCAGCGGTGAGTCCCTGAAATCACCCCAGCGGCGCATGATCGTGGCAGACGCTTCTGCCAGATCCGCAGGGAGGCCGGCTTCGCGCAGGGTGAAGGCCACCTCGTCCATCTCCGGCTCCCAGCGCCACGACCGCGCGGCGACTTTAGGGATGTAGGCCGTCTCGGTGAGGTAGCTGGTCGTGCGGCCCTTCGCGATGTCGAGAAGTTCCTCTTCGACGCCGTAGTCCCGGGCGAGGGCGTAGGAGACGGCGGCGAGCACGCGGCTCGTCTTCTGGTAGCTGCTGTACGACAGCTTCAGCGCTGAAGCCCGACCGATGCCGCCGGCCAACGAATGAGCGTGTACCGCCGTTCCGGCGAAGAGTGACGCCACCGCTGGCAGGGCCTTCCCGGGGCCCGACAGGTACATGCGGGTGGACTTCGAGGCAGAAGGGGGCGAGCCGATGATGGAGCCGTCGACGACGGTCGCCTCGGTCCGAGACAGGATGGTGCAGATGCGCGCCATGGAGGCCGGTGAGATGGCGTTGCCGTCCACGTAGATCCCTGCGAACGAGCGGGCGGAGACCTGAACTGCGACGTCCTCCGCGTACGCCGGAGGGCAGATGCTGAAGATGACCTCAGCGCGCTCGACCAACTCTCCGAGGCTCCCCGCCGCAGTCAGCCCGTACCGCAAAGCTCGCTCTTCGGTGGCGGAACTCCGCCCCGTCGGGCACCAGAGGACCTCGGAGCCGCCGTGCCGGAGCTGAGCTGCCACGGCCGCGCCCATACTTCCTGGGTGAAGGACCCCGCTGACGGTCATCCGACCAACCCACGGATGTCCCGTACTGCGGCGGGCACGCCGGCCAACCGGGCTGTGTCGATGGCACGCGCCGCCTGAGCAGCGCTGACATCGTCGGTGCGGATGACCAGGGACCAAGGCTCGGTGGCATGCTCCAGGAGATCCTGCCGGGTCTCGTGCCAGACCTTGAGCCGGGCGTCCAGGTCTTTGTCTCCCCGCCCCTGGCATCGTTGCCGCGTCACGTCTTCCGGACACCACAAGAGCACCCGCACCCAGTTGACCGGGAACTCCGCGACGGCACGGGCACCGACGACCTGCCCCATGTGGAGAACGGGGATACGGCCGGAGTCGACGAGCGCCGAGACTTCGCCCCGATCGATGGCGTACTCGGCGTCGTACCGGCTGTTGCGGTACAGCACTTCTCCGGCTTGAACCAGCTTCTCGATGTGCTCGGGCGTCGTGAGCCGGTATCCCGTGGTGCGGCCCGGGCCTGCCTTGAGCCGCTGGAACAGTGCGAACTCTGGCCGCAAGGCGCTTAGTTCGGCGGTGATCGTATCCTTGCCGGACCCCGGAGGACCGTACAGAACAACGGCGGACGGATTCACAGCCCACCTCCACTCAGGACGTCACGGGCTTCGTCGACCAGAGCCACTGCGGCGCCGAGCCGGTTGTCGACGACGAAGTGCGGGCCCTGCGGGCGCATCTCCAGATCGAGCCCGGAGAGGTACTCCTCCCACGCCTCCATTTTCCAGGTGTCGCGCGCGGCTCCCCGGAATTCGATGTATTCACGCATCGACTCCGGATCGCACTCGACCCATATGGCTGCAACGGAAACCCGCTTGGAACGGCAGCGGTTCTGGAATCGCTGCATCCATTCGGATCGAGAGAATTCGGAGATGAATGGGGCGTCGAGAATCGTGGAAATTCCGCAGTCCAGGTTATCCCATGCGGCTTCCATGAGGCACCGGTATTCGTAGGGTCGAACCTTGTCTCGGTAAAGGTCCGAATTCCGGTCGTGCGCCTCCCCTCCGAGTGCAACCAAGAGTTGGTCGACGAGCGGACGGGTTAGGGAATCCTTGTCCAGTATGGGCCAACCCGTAACACTTCCGAGGAATTTGGCAAATTCCGACTTCCCTGATCCGGCGTACCCTCCGACCAGGACCACGACCGGGCCGTCAGTACCACTTCCTGCTGCGCCGTGGCGCCAAGAGTCGATGACGCGATTGCGCAGAGCTTCGCTGTCCACATCGTCAGTCCCCTCACGGATGCTGTTCAGCGCTTGGCGCACTGCGTGCAGTTGATCGGGGAGCTTTCGCTCGACGGAATTGGGTGCCGGCACGGATTCCACGGGGGCATCCTCTCCGGGCAGGGCCTTACGGAAGCCGAGTTGAGCCTCATTGCGACGATAGAGGCGGCAGTACGCCCGACGGTAATGCGGACCGGGGTATACCGAGCCTTTTTCGTGGCCCCAGATGGTCTGGAAGTTCGCCGCAATATTGAAGCCGTGGCGCTCCGCAATTTCGCGGAGCTTCTCCCCCGTTTCCTCCAGAGTGAGCCCTACCTCATCGCGATGCATTCGCAGGAGATCGGGTTTCCAATCCGGGTGCTTCCGAGCCATCTGCCCCTCCTAGATAGCTAGTCGGAGTCGCGAGTGTAGCGGCTCGACTAGGGCTATGGAAATTCGTGATAGCGCATGTGTAAGCGGATGTATAAAACCGCTCCGACCGTGTCAGGTAGCGGAACGTGATACAGGTTTTCGAGTCGGGGCGGTGAACTTGTGGCACACCGAACGAGGAGGTTCAGATGCCACGCGCCGCGGCTCCGGAAGGGCGATGCCGGCCCGCCGGAGAGTCACTTGTCTTCCAGGGATGCGACGCGCTGACGGAGCTCGCCAACCTCGCTTCGCAGCTGCTCAAGTTCCTTGCGCAGGTCGGCAACGGCTCCGGCCGGGTCGGCAAGGTGTGCGGCGGTGCGACCGGCGTCGGGGGTCAGGAAGACGCCCTTGCCCTGGTGGCTTACAGCGAGCCCATCGGCCTTGAGCTGGTTGATGGCCGCGCGAGCCACGGTCACTGTGACGCCGTACGCCTTCTGGAGCTGCCCGAGCGAGGGGAGTTGTCGGGTCTCGGCGAACTCGCCGTCCGCGATGCGGCGCCGTAGTTCATCGGCTACCTGCTGGTAGGCGAACTTGCCGGTCCACTCGACCATCTGCACCCCATGCCTCGTCTCGATCTCTGCCTCATAGTGCCTGAGCCTCAGAGCTGGAACCAGGGACTCCCACACCTTGTTCCGCGGGGGCTTGACGGCACTCTGCCTCACAGTGCACTCTGAGGCAGAGCCGGACGAGCGGCTCAGGCCCGGAAGGGCCAACGCTCGTCAGGCCCTGTTTGACCTGCACGAAAGCGCCGTCAGGTCCCGTGAGAACGGGAGCCCCTCCAGGGGTTACCGCGCCTGCCGGAAGTGATCGTTCTTTGACAACTGAATGGGGATCACGCCGCCTCTCCTCGGCCAAGTAGGCGGCCACGCGGGACTCGTCTCGCGTGCGGTACAGCGCATCCCTTCGGCAGCGTTCCGGCGCTGCTGGCCCCGGTAGAGCCGTGAGGCGGCGGATCGAATCCGCCCCGGGGTATTGGGCCTGCCACCCCACGTGGCGTGGCCTTGGAATCCCAGATGCGGCGGCACTCCCGGGCAAGGACAGCCCGCCGCTTCTGGCCTTCCCATCCCGACGCAGTCAGGAGTTCTTCCATGACCGAGCGCGTGTTCAACTTCGCCTCCCTGGGCTCGATCGTGCTGGGCGTCTCGCTGCCGGCTGGCAGCGTCCGAGTCCAGGTGCTGGACAGCCTGTCCGCCGCCCGCGTGGTGGTGCGCACCGAGGACACCGCGGGGCCGGCGGCCGACGCCGTCAACCGGACCCGCAGCACGCAGACCGGGCAGGGCTTCGGCATCGAGGTGCCGGAGCTGCCCGGCAACGTGATGACGCAGAGCGTCTCCGGCAACCGCATCGTGCAGAACTTCGGCACGGTCACCGGCTCGGTGACCGGCATGACCATCATCAACGGCCGCATCGTCACCGGCGGCGCGAGCACCATGCAGGTGGCCAGCCCGATCGAGGTCACGGTGAGCCTGCCTTCGGGCTCCTGCCTCGCGGTCGTCTCGCAGTCCGCCGACGCGGTGGTCTACGGCAATCTCGACCGGATGGAGTTCCGCTCCGTCTCCGGCGACCTGGACGTCGCCGGTGTCCGGCGGCTGCGCGCCACCACCACCTCCGGCGACATCCGCGTCCACCTCGTCACCGAGCAGATCAGCGCGGACTCGGTCTCCGGGGACATCGAGGTGGACCTGTACGACGGCCACCAGGCCACCCTGGAAACCACCTCCGGCGACATCCAGGCGCGGGCGACCCGAACGGCATCCGGGCGCATCAGCGCCTCCAGCGTCTCCGGCGACGTCCGCCTCTCCGACGCCCGGCACCTGAGCGTGTCGGCCACCTCGGTCTCCGGCCGCGTCCGCAACGGCTGACCCATCACCGACCCCTATCGCCTCTGACCAAGGAGTCGCTTCGATGGCCGCCACCTTCGCCGCCGTGTTTATCGCCCTGTACGTCGCCCACAGCGTGGGCGACCACTGGGTGCAGACCTCGCACCAGTCCACGCACAAGGGCCGCCCCGGCTGGACGGGCCGCCTCGCCGACGCCCGGCACGTCGCCACCCTGACGCTCACCAAGCTCGCCGTCCTGCTGTCGGCCGCATGGCTGCTGGACCTGCACCTGCCCGTGCTCGGCTTGGCAGCCGGCCTCGGCGTCGACGCCGTTTCGCACTGGTGGGCCGACCGGCGCACCACGCTCGCGTGGCTCGCCAGGGTGACCGGCAAGGGCGAGTTCTACCGGCTCGGCGCCCCGCGCGCCGGCCGTGACGACAACCCGCACATCGGCACCGGCGCCTACGCCCTCGACCAGTCCTTTCACCACCTGTGGCTGCTGGTCGCCGCGCTGATCATCGCCGCCGCCTGAACCTCCGCTTCGCGGAGCGGTCGCACTCCCGGACAAGGACAGCCGACCGCCCCGCGCCCTTCCCGACGTAACCGAAGAGGAGAGCGCACATGCGCATCTTCGTCGACGGCCACGAGGCCGTCACGATCGAGGAATTCATCGAACTCGCCCTCGGCACCCCGCCGCAGCTGTGGCTCGGGGTAGAGGGCGAGACGAGCGAGGAACGCGCCGCCCGCCTGGCCGCAGCGCGGGACATCCTCGCCGAGGACCCCCAGATGGTGGACCGGATCTCCCACGTCGCCGCGCGGGCGATCGAGGAACACGCGCCGTCGCTGTTCAACATCCTGCCCTTCCCGGCCGCGGCCGGCGGGCCGAGGGACCGTAGGGCGGTGGCGTGATGCGCGCGCTGCTCAAAGGAACCCGCCCCGGGGCCGTCGTGCACCTGCCCGCAGGTGACGCGGTGGTCGGCTTCGAGCTTGCCCCCGACCCCGGCTTGGGCGACGCGCTGTGCAAGACGGTCGCACCCGAGGTGTTCTTCCCCGAGCCCGGCGAGACCGCCGTGGCCGAGGTCGCCCGGGAGCTGTGCGAGCGCTGCCCGGTGCGGGCCGCGTGCCTGGAAGACGCGCTCGCGGCCGAGGGAAACGCCCGTCCGTACAACCGCTACGGCATCCGAGGCGGAAAGGACGAGCAGGAGCGGTACCTGATCTACCGGGCCCGCCGCCGCGCAGCCGAGGGCGAGAAGGTCACCAACAAGTGCGGCTCGGAGCCCGGCTACCACCGGCACCGGCGCGACGGGGAGTTGCCGTGCCCGGCCTGCCGGGACGCCTACCGCACCCGCCGCCGCGGCCGACGCGCCCGCGCACGGGCCCGGAAGGCGGTGGCGGCATGACCACCTCCTCCACCACCCGACTCACGGCGTCAGGCGTCCCGTTGGAACGGCTGCTGGCCGAACTCCGCGACGCTCAGCCCGGGGACGCGCTCGCCGAGCAGCGCCACCAGTTCCTCGACCTCGACCCCGACCTCACCCGTGACGACTACACCCACCCCGCCATCGCGCACACCCCGGGAGATGCGGCATGAACGAGCCGACCGTACGGGTGGAAGACCTGCCGGAGCCGGCCGTGGCGCTGCTGCGCGCGGTCCTTGACGCACTCAGCATCCCGCTCCCGACGCGGGCCGGTGAGGACGAGGACGCCTACACCGCGCTGACGCAGACACGGGTCATAGACGTTCGCGCGACCCTCACCGGTGCCCTCAACTTCGGGCAGGACGTGAACTACTCCACCTGGTTGCTGCGGTGGTGGACCGAGCAGCACCCGGTCACCTACACCCCCCGGGGCGAAGCCGGGGGTGCGGCATGAGCACAGTGATAGCGGCCCCGGCCGCAGCCGGACCCTTGGCGGCCCAGCCCGTTCGGGCACAGGCCATCTTGTCGCGGGTGTGCTGCGGCTGGCCGTCCACGGCCTTCCGTGAGGGCAGGTGGCGGCTGTTCGTCGCCTGCCTGGACGGGTCAACCGACTGGCCCGAGCACCAGTGGCCCGTCTCACGACGCCACGTGATCCCCACGGTGGCCGAGCGCGAGAAAGCCCTGACCGCCCTCGGCTGGGCGGCGGCCCCGGACGCGCGGTGGCAGTGGGAAGAGGACGAAACCTCCGCAGAGCACGGGCACCCGGTGCGCGTGCACCTGATCGCCGCAATCCCGGTCCTCCGGCTGCCGGAGCGCGGGAGGCGGGCATGAGCACCGTGGTCTCCGTAGCAGTGGCAGCCGGGCCGCTGGCGGCCGGCTGGTCCGTGCACGGGGTGTGGTTCTGGCGGCGGATGTCCGCCGCCCGCCACGACCCGCTGACCGGCCTGCTCCGCCGGGACGCGTTCGAAGCCCGCGCCGCCCGCGTCCTGCGCGGAACGGTGCCGATCGTGGTGGTCGTGGACCTGGACGGGTTCAAGGCCCTCAACGACACCCGCGGCCACGCCGCCGGGGACGTCGCGCTTGCGCACGTCGGCCGGCGGCTGGGGGTGTGGGCGCGGGTGCGGGGCGGGATCGCGGCCCGGCTGGGCGGGGATGAGTTCGCCGCCGCGGCTACCCTCGACCACCCCGACGCCCTCCCCGGCGACCTACGCACCCTCCACTCCTGGCTGTGTGAGCCGGTCGCCACCGACGCCGGCCCGGTCCGGCTGGGTGCCTCGCTCGGCGCCATCGCCGCCCCGCCCGGTGCCGGTCTGCCGGTGTTGCTGCGGCGGGCGGACGAAGCGATGTACACGGCCAAGCGGGGCGGGGGCGGCTGGCACATCGCCCACGGCCTCACCCCCCACCGGCCGACCGCGAACGGCCGCCGGGCCGGCCGCCGAGGGACCGCCGGAGGTGCCCCGTGAAGCCGTCGGTGATGTCGCCTGAGCAGTTGAGGTCGGTGGAGAAGACGCTGGCGGCCGGCACGTGGGCGATCACCTTCGGTGCCGTGCTCTTCAGCGTCCTGACCGTGACCCCGCTGGTTCGGGGGGTGACGGCGCAGGGCTGGAGCTGGACGGCGCCGATCCTGCCGTTGGTGGTGGATGCGGCGGTGGTGATCGTGATCCGGCTGGACTCCGCCATCGCCCGCCTCGGTGGGCGCGCGGGGGCGTGGCCGACCGCGCTGCGGTGGCTGACCGGCACGATGACCCTTGCGCTGAACATCGGCGACTCCGCTCTGCACGGGGATGCGGTGGGGGTGGCTGTTCACGCGGTCGCCCCGATCCTGCTGATCGTCACGGCCGAGGCGAGTCTTGCCTACCGCCGGGCGATCACCGCCGCACTGGCGCGGATCGCGCATGAACGCCAAGCCGAGACCGAGCGTGAACGCCAGGAAGCTGCCGCTCGTGAACAGCGCGAGCGGGAGGAGCGTGAACACGAACGCGCCGCCCGTGAACGGGCAGCGCGGGAGGAGCGCGAACACGCGGAACGGCTGGAGCGTGAACGCGCCGAACGCGAAGCCGCCCGGCTCCGCGAAGAGCGTGAGCACACCGCTCAGCTCGAACGCGAGCGCGCCGACCGGGAAGAGCGCCAACGCCGAGAGGAGCGGGAAGAGCAAGCCCGTCTGCGGCGTGAACAGGAAGAACACGAGGAGCGCGAACGCCGTGAACAGGCGGCCCGCGAAGAACGTGAACGCCTGGCCCGTGAGGAGCGTGAACGCGAGGAACGGCAAGCACGTGAACGCCAGCGCGCTGCGCGTGAACGCTCCGCCCGCAACGGTGGTGAACAACCGGTCAGGCCGGTGCGGTTGCTTAAGCCGAAGCCGGTGAACACCACCGCGCCGGCCCGCAGCAAGCTGCCGGAGACCGACGCGCTGGCCGTGGCATGGGCCGGTGCCGCGACCGGCCGGTCGGTGCGCGAGATCGCCGAGGAGACCGGTTGGTCCGTCGGCTGGGTCTCCGCCCGCCTCCGCGAAGCACGCGGAAACGAGGATGAGCGCGAGGACCGGCAGGAGGCGAGCGCGTGATGACAACGCCTGCCGGCCGCTCCGACGAACACACCGGCGCGTGCATCCCCACCTACCCGTGGCGCCTGGCCCCGGACGGGCTGGCCACCCGCCGCCAACTCCGCGCCGCAGGTCTGTGGCCCGGGGGTCAGCCGGTGGTGGCCCAGCTCGAACGGCGCCGCTACCGGCGGCCCCCGCTGGTCGCCTACCTCTACCGCGTCGACGCCGCCCGGCCCGTGCGGCCGATGACGCCGGCGCGGTGGGCGGCCCTCGCCAAGGCGATGGCCGCCCGCCGTACCTGCCCCGCCTGCCACCGCGACGCCGGATACGTCATCCCGGCCTCCCTCGGCACGTGCGTGACCTGCGCCTACCCCGAAGAACAGCGCGCCGCCTGACCGCCCACACCCGCCCAGGAGTCTTCGCTGTGACCACCCAGAACAACGCCACCTCTAACCCGCCCCAGGGCACCTACCACTGGATCATCACCCTGGAACTCCCCGGCCGGGGCACTTACAGCGCCTACGGCACGTGGACGCCGCCGGCCGGGTCGACCCGCCACGACGTGTTCATGGCGCTCCGAGGCCAGATCACCGCTGAGCACCCGGAGTTGACCCACGCCAACGTCGTGTTCTTCGCCCTGGAGCCCAACCAGCTCTGATCCCTGGCCGAAGGGACTCGTGATGGGCCTGTACGACCGGATCATGAGGGCGACGGAGAACCCGGCCAACACGCTGAAGGTGAATTCCGCCGCCCAGAGCGCCGCGAACCTCGTCTCCGACCTGGGCCACCCCGGCCTCGCTGCCGCCGCAGCGGCCGGCGCCGCGCTGTTCGCGGCCGTGGACACCGTGATGCACGCACCCCACGGCGCCCACGGCGAATACGCGACGTTCCACACCGACGGCCACCGCAAACACTGATCGTCCGCCGCACCTGCCATTTCGACGCCGGGCCGCCACCGCGCGGCCCGGCCAAGGAGAGATGCCATGACCGAGAACGAAACCGCCGAGCACATCCGGTACACCGCGGATGTCGTCTGCCTGCGAGGCGACAGCATCTTGCTGATCGAGCGGGGTTGGCCGCCCTACCAGGGGCGCCTGGCCCTGCCGGGCGGGCACGTCGACCCCGGCGAGACCGCGCAGGCGGCCGCCGCGCGCGAGCTGGAGGAGGAGACCGGGGTCCGTGTCGACCCCGCCGACATGACCCTCGTCGGCGTTTACGACTGCCCCGATCGCGACCCGCGCGGGAGGTACGTCAGCGTCGGGTACCTGGTCACGGTGCCCGAGGAGACCGTCGCCTGGGCCGGGGACGACGCATCCGCCATCGAATGGGTGCCGCTGGACAAGCTGTCCGGCCTCGCGTTCGACCACGACGAGATCGTGGCCGATGCCTGGCGCAGGCAGATCGCGACCGACGCCGCCGCCCTGGAGGCCGCCAGGGGGCGGCGGTGAGCGCGTTCCAGGCTGGTGACGAGGTCGAGATAGTGGCCTGCGAGGACGACCCGCGTGCGGTCGGACGTACGGGCCGGATCGTGGACGAGGTCCCGCCGGGGCCACTCACCGAGGGCCGGTGGACGGTGGGCGGCATCGGCCTGTTGATCGCTCCCGTGCTGTGCCACGGTCACGAGCTGCGTAAGACCGGCGCGCAGCCGAAGAGGCAATCGCGGTGGTGGTGAGCAAGCGCAGCCGTTGCCGGGTCCGCTGGCTTGTCCTCGGCGGTGCCGTGGCGGTGGCCGGCGCTATCTCCCTGGACACCGGGTTGCAGCTGGCGGCCTGCCGCGTGCCCGGCCCGGCCCTCGTGATCTGCGTGCTGAGCGTCTTCACGACCCTCACCGCCGCCGGTGACGTCCTGGCCGACGCGCTGACGACCACCACCTACCGGTGTCCGGTCCCCGGCTGCTCGTTCAGGGCGCGTTTGCGCACCACCGACCCCGGAGCCCTGCGGCGGGGGCAGGAGGCGGCAGCTTCCCACCCCATCCATCACTGATCACGTTCCGAACAGGGCCCGGCCGCCTGCCGGCCAAAGCGCCGGCCGGGCCCCTTGTCTCCCGCGAAGGAGCAGATACACCGTGACAGAGATAGACCCCTCCCCGCCGCCCGCCGAGGCGACGGAGGAGAAGACGGCTGAAGTCTTCGACATCACCACCAAGCGCCCCACCGCTCCCGCTCCCGGACCGGTCGCGGCGCCGGAAGAGGAGCCGGATGAAGACGGGGAGGTACTGCGGCCGCGGCCGGTGGACCCGCCGGACCTGGCCTCGCCCGGGATCACGGTCTGCAAGCGCAAGCCGATCCTGCCGGGCTGGCTGACGTCGAAGCCGGGGTTCGTCTCGACCGTCCAGCGGGCCTCGGCCAACACCTTCTACGCCACCGTCTACCACGGCATCCGCACCCCCTGGTACGCGTTCCAGCTCGGCGTTCTCGCCCCACGGGGCGCGGCCCGGCTGGTGCAGCAGACCAACCGGTGGATGTGGGATGCGGAGTCGGCCCCGCTGCGCGCCTACGAGGTGCTGCACGAGAACACCGGCGAGTACCTCAAGCTCTCGCGCCAGCGCGACCGCCGGGTGCGGCTGCGCGTCCTCATCACCACGGTTGCCGCCGTGTTCGGGGCCGGTTTCGCCCTGGTCATGTACGTGATGGCCCCAGGCTGGCTGGCGGTGCTGGCATCGGCCGCGGTGCTGTTCTGCGGGTTCCGGGGTGCCCCGGAGGATCAGCCGGTCATCGGCCCGGCGGTGCTGAAGACCGAGGTGCAGAAGCTGACCGGCCCGATCGTGCTGCGGGCGCTGGACAACATCGGCAACGCCAAGCTGTCGGCCGCCATCAAGAAGGGCGGCGACATGAACGGGCTGCGCTTCACCTCCGAGATCACCCGCGACGGCCCCGGCTACCGCGCGGACCTTGACCTGCCCTGGGGCGTGACGCCGGAGGACATCATGGAGGAGCGCAAGGCCCTGGCCTCGGGGCTGCGCCGCAAGGTCGGCTGCGTGTGGCCGGCCCCCGACCCGGAAGAGCACGAGGGGCGGCTGGTGCTGTGGGTGGGCGACAAGCCCATGAACGAGACGACGAAACCGGCGTGGCCGCTGCTGAAGTCCGGGCAGGTGGACCTGTTCAAGCCGGTCGTCTTCGGCAACGACCAGCGCATGCGGGACGTGTCGGTCACGCTGATGTTCGCCTCGGTGGTGGTCGGCTCCATCCCGCGCATGGGAAAGACGTTCCTGATGCGCCTGTTCCTGCTCATCGCCGCTCTCGACCCGCGCTCGGAGATCTACGCGTTCGACTTCAAGGGCACCGGCGACTTCGGCGCCCTGGAACCGGTCTGCCACCGCTACCGGGCCGGGGACGAGGACGAGGACATCCTCTACGTCCTGCAATCCCTGCGTGAGCTGCGGGAAGAGCTGCGGCGCCGGGCGAAGGTCATCAAGTCCCTGCCGCGCTCGCGCTGCCCGCAGTCCAAGGTCACCCCCGACCTCGCGAACGACAAGAAGCTGCGACTGCACCCGATCGTCGCCGGCTTCGATGAGTGCCAAGTCCCCTTCGAGCACGAGAAGTACGGGGCGGAGATCGAGGAGATCTGCACCGACCTGTGCAAGCGCGGCCCCGCACTCGGGATCGTCGCCCTGTTCGGCACCCAGCGCCCCGACGCCAAGTCGCTGCCCACCGGCATCAGCGCCAACGCCGTCCTGCGGTTCTGCCTGAAGGTCATGGGCCAGCCCGCCAACGACATGGTGCTGGGCACCTCGATGTACAAGGCCGGCTACCGGGCGACCATGTTCTCCCGCAGCGACCTCGGCATCTGCTGGATGGCCGGTGAGGGCGACGAACCGCGCATCGTCGCCTCCGCGTTCGTCGACGCCCTCGCCGCCGAACAGGTCGTGCTCCGCGCCCGGAAGGTACGCGAGGAGTACGGCAACATCACCGGCCACGCCCTCGGCGAGCAGCCCGCCGACGGCGAAGCCTCCTACGACCTGCTCGCCGACATCCTCAAGGTCGTCCCTGCCGACGAAGAGAAGGTGTGGAACGAGAAGGTCGCAGCCCGCCTCGCCACGCTCCGGCCGGAGATCTACGGCGGCTGGAAGGCCGAGACCGTCACCACCAACCTGCGCCCCCACGGCGTCAGCGCCCAGGACGTCTGGGGCACCACCGACAAGGGCAAGGGCACCACCCGCCGCGGCATCGCCCGCGCCGACATCACCACAGCCATCACCCAGCGTGATGGGAAGCGGGTCGCGGACTGAACGCGCACCAGTGCTAGACCTAGCGGCCGCCGCTGCTAGGTCTAGCACCCCCGCTAGCACCCCAAAGCACCTCTGATCAGCCACCTCGCACCTAGCAACTGACCTGCGAGAACCCCGGAAACCCGCCCGGAAGGCACCCCCGTGACCCTCCTTCTCCTTGCTAGCGCCTGCCTGCTGCTAGTCACCCTCTGTTACGCGGCCCTGTGTGCCGGATCGCCGTTCGGCAACTGCCTCAGGTGCCGCGGCATGGGCCACAAGATCAAGCAAGACCGCAAGGGACACCTCAAACGCGGCAAGGGCTGCCGCCGCTGCGACGGCCACGGCAAGCGCATCCGCCTCGGCCGCCACCTGTACAACCTGTGGCTGCACACCTACCGCGACGGCACCCGCTAAGCCCCCGCGCAACGCACGACGGCCGGCGGCCACCCGCCATCAGGCGGACCCCTCGTCAAACAGACGACAGGCGAGCGCGACCGCCGGCCAGCCTCCCAAGCTTGCGAGCACCCGGGGGCCCCACCACGTTAGCCCGCACGCTCCTTCACCGGAAGCGAGATTCCCCATGGCCATCACGGTCTCCCTCGTCGCCCTGTTCGGCCTCGTCCTGTTCTTCCTCCTGCGCTCCAAGTCCCTCGGCTACGGCTCGGCGTTCATCGCCATCATGTTCGGCTTCCACCTCTCCGCCACCGGCGCCGCCAAGCCCGTCAACGACCTCACCACCGCCGTCGTCAACGCCCTGAGCACCCTGTAGGAGACCCGGCCGTGAACACACCCGCCACCCGCGAACAGATCACCGCTCTCCTACCCAAAGCCGCACCCGCCATCGCCACGTCCACCGTGCTGATCCTGGGCCGGATCTGGAACGCCAACGGCGCCGAACACTCCGTCGGCGACGCGGCCTTGATGACGGTGCTGTCCGGCGCCGCCGCCGCGGCTGGCGCGCTGGCCACCTTCGCCGGACCCGGCGCCACCGTGCTGGCCGGGACCGCGTTCGCCACCTCCGGCTCCCTCGCCCTGGCCGGCGTCGCCGGATACGCCGACGGCATCGCGCTGCCGCTGCTGCTGTGGGCCCTGGCTACCGCCGTCGCCTACGGCCTGGCCGCCCGCACCTGGCGCACCGACCGCCGCGACACCCTCACCCACAACCGCCATGTGGCCGTGCGGCGGGAGGAGCACGCACACGTCGAACGCGTCGAAGCCCTGCGCGCTGGCGCCCAGATCGAAGTCGCCCGCGAAGGCGCTGCCTACGCCGAAGCCCTCGCCGCCGCCCTGACCGCCCGCGCGGCCCTCCCCGGCTACGACCCCGCCGCCCTCACCCGCACCGGACTGCCCGAACTCCCCACCCACGCCCTCACCCGCGACCCGGAGGAACTGACCCCGTGACCGGACCCGAGCACTACCGCG
The DNA here is from genome assembly GCF_020037025.1 of Streptomyces huiliensis. Taxonomy (GTDB): domain Bacteria; phylum Actinomycetota; class Actinomycetes; order Streptomycetales; family Streptomycetaceae; genus Streptomyces; species Streptomyces huiliensis. Next base: position 27,256 of record NZ_JAIQLH010000162.1, read on the forward strand.
AAGCCGAACGCCTTCTCTTCGAGGCTGAGTTCGCCAAGGGGGGCCTGGACATTCAGCGGCACATGGTCACCAAGGCCCTCGTCCACGCCACCCTCGCCCACACCGCCGCCACCGTCCTTGCCCCCGAAACCCACACCGGGTGCGCCGTCCTGCCGTACGAGGAGGGAACCGCGTGATCCGCCGCCTGCGACTCTCGATCACACACTGTTCCGGCCGGGCCTTGATCCTGACCGACACCCCACGCCCTGACTGCGACAACTGCGGCGGCGCGGGCGGTATCGCCAGCGACTACGGCGACTACGACACCGGCGAGTACGCCGGCACCGACTGGGAGCCCTGCCCCTGCTGGACCCAGTGGTGCATCCGCCTGCTCCCGCTCTCGCGCCTCTCCCGCCGGCTGCGGCGCCGCGGCGCTGGCCGCAGCCCGTGGGCCGACGGCTACAGCGACGAACCCCCGTTCTAGATACGCCCGAGGGCGGCGGCACTCCCGGACAAGGACAGCCCGCCGCCCCCGGTCTCTCCATCCCGACGAAGCAGAACAGGAGACCTACAGCATGGCCCAACCCATGCCCCTCACGCGAGCCGACTCCAAGCCGCGCCTGCTCGACCTCTTCTCGTGCGCCGGCGGCGCGGCGGCGGGATACGCCCACGCCGGGTTCGCGGTGGACGGCTGCGACATCGCCGACCGCCCGAACTACCCCTTCCCGTACCACCGGGGCGACGCGCTCGAATACCTCGCCGACCTGATCACCACCGGCGACATCAACCGCTACACCCTCGTCCACGCGTCCCCGCCGTGCCAGCACGGATGCGCGCTGACCGTGGGAACGAACGCCTCACAGGGGTGGGGCGGCACGCACGTGGACCTGGTGGCGCCCACCCGCGAACTGCTGAACAAGGCGGGTCTGCCGTACGTCATCGAGCAGCCCAACGGCCGCGCCAAGATCCGCAAAGACCTCACCCTGTGCGGCGAGATGTTCCACCTCGGGGTCATCCGACACCGCAACTTCGAGTTGGGCGGCTGGACGACCGCCTGTCCGGTGCACGTGCCTCACCGGGGTCGGGTGCGCGGCTGGCGACACGGCCGCTTCTACGACGGCCCGTACGTCGCCGCATACGGCAGCGGCGGCGGCAAGCCCACGATCGTGGAGCTTCAGGCCGCAATGGGCATCACCTGGACCGAGGTGCGCGAGGAGCTGACCGAGGCCATCCCACCCGCCTACACCGAATGGATCGGCCGCGCCCACCTCGCTACGCACGCGTTGGGTGCGGCGGCATGAGCACCACCCGTGATCTGCTGCGCACCGCACTGGGCCTCGCCGCGGCCGGCGTGCCCGTCCTGCCCCTGCGCGCGGGCAAGGTGCCGTTCGGCAACTGCCGCACCTGCACCAGTAACGCCTGCGGCGGCCGGCCGGACATGAAGAGCGCGGGCCCCTGCCGGTGTCCCGGCGTCTGCCACGGCTGGGCCGCTGCTACCACCGACGCGGACATCATCGCCTCGCCGGTGTGGGCGTCCGCGTGGCATAAGGCGGCGGCCGTCGCCTACCACCCCGGCGGGGCAGGGCTGACGGTGGTCGACCTGGATGACGCGGCGGCTGTCTCCTGGGCCCGCCAGGTTCTCCCCGGCACGCGCACGGTGACGACGACGCGGGGGGAGCACTGGATCTACCGGGGGGCGATGCAGTCCGCGAACGCCGTGCGGCCCGGCGTCGACCTCAAGTCGCACATGTCTTACGCGCGGTGGCTCGGTCACGGCACCGGCACCCTGACCGAGCTGCCCGACGCCGTGCGCGCGCTGATCGCGAGGAAGCCCGCCACGGTGCGGCCCGTGGTCACCCCGCCCGCGCTCGCTGGCGGCGGGGCGTGCCCGCACCGCACGCTCGCCTACCTGGAGCGGGGCATCACCATGGCCGAGCAGCGCATCACCGAGGCCACCTGTGCGGTCCACACCACCGTGTACCGCACGTTCTTGGCCGTGCTCTCGACGCACGGTCGGTGCGGCTGCCTCACCGAGGACCACACGGCGCGGCTGTTCTCCGCCGCGCAGGCCAAGGGCGAGAGCCCGCGGCACTGCGCCGACGCGTGGAACAACGCCCGCACGAGGTTGGGACTGTAGCCATGTCCGAGGACGACAAGACCCCGGCCCGCGAGGTCATCGCCGAGTACGCGCAGGAGCGGTTCCGGTACTTCCGCACCGCTGACGGCACGGTCTACGCGCAGAAGAACGGCCACCCCGTGGCTCGCCCCATCCGCTCCCAGGGCACCACGGGGAGCCACCGCCAGGAACTCATGGTCGGCCTGTTCAAAGACGGGGTCGGCGTGTTCAACGGCACCGCCCTCAAGGAGGCGCTGGACTTGATCGAAGCACTCGCACTCAACGAGAACACCCAGAGCGTGCACATCCGCGTCGCCCCCGGCTTCGACGGCGCGACCTGGCTGGACCTCGGGCGCAGCGACGGCCAGTCGGTGCGCATCCACCCCAGCGGATGGGACATCCGCGTCCCCGACCCGCGTGAGGTGTGCTGGCGGCGCACCCAGCTCACGGGCGAACTCCCCCTGCCGGAGCAGAACACCGACGGCAAGGGCATCGACCTGCTGTTCCGCCTGTGCAACTTCGTCAACGCCGAAACCGAATGCCTGGCCATGGCGTGGCTGGTCGGCTGCCTAGAACCGTCCGTCCCCGTCCCTGCCCCGTTCCTGACCGGACCCCAGGGCGCGGGGAAGTCGACGGCCGGCCGGATGCTCATCCGCATCGTCGAGGGCATGAGCAGCGACCTGCGCCGCGCCCCGAAGGACGAGGAAAACCTGATCGCCGCGGTCGCCGCGGGATGGGTCACGGCGCTGGACAACCTCTCCCACATGACCCCGGACCTGTCCGACGCCATGTGCTGCATCGTCACCGGGGCTGAGTCCGTCAAGCGGGCCCTGTTCACCGACGGGGATGTCTTCCGCGCCCGCTACCGCCGCCCGCTCCTGCTTACCGGTATCGACGTGGGTGTCATCCGGCCCGACCTCGCCGAACGCCTCCTGCCGCTCCGGCTGGAACGGCCGAAGGTACGGCGCACAGAGGCGGAGCTGTGGACGGAGTACGCGCAAGTCCTGCCCGTCGTGCTCGGCTCGCTGCTCGACCTGACCGTCAAGGTCCGCGCCGCGTCGGCGGAGACGCCGACGGATCTGCGCATGGCGGACTTCGCGCACCTGTGCGCGCAGCTCGACACCGCGATGGGTCTCGGGGCGCTGCCCGCCTACCGGGCCGGACTCGACGACCTCAACGACGACGTGATCGAGGGCGACCTCCTTGCGCAGACCGTGCTTGCGTACGCGGCCGGCATGCAGCCCGGGGAGCAACAGCGGATGACCTCCGCCGAATGGCTGCATCTCCTGACGCGGCTCTACAGCGGCGAGGACTGCCGCCCCCTGCCTAAAGGATGGCCGACTACCGGAAAGGTCCTCTCCGACCGCCTCAAGCGGCTTCAGCCCACCCTCGCGGCGCGTGGCCTGAACGTTGACTGGGGACGCACCCGCGAGGCGCGCTACATCGAGCTGACCGAGCCCGCTCCGGCACCCGGCCCGCAGCAGAGCGCCGCGTTCTGACGCGAGGTCACCGCACAACAGCAAGAGGAGCACCCTGGGGCGACACCGCGCAGGGTGCTCCTCTTGCTGGTCGGTGCGCAGCACCCTGCCGAGGACGTGCCGCGCAGCGGCTCCTTCTTCATGTCCTGTGCTGCGCACGACAACAGACACCACCCCCTCTCTTTTCCTAAGTAGGAAGACTCTGCGTCACCTGCGTCACGGCCGACGGAAACCGGCCTCTGACCTGCCCGGACAGGCGTGACGCAGAACCGATGGGCTGCGTCATCGTGCGTCACCTGCGTCACGTCCCCGTGTCACAGACGACGAAGCCGTGACGCACCGGTGACGCACCCCGCCCGCCCACGTCACGTAAAGGCGCAGGTCAAGGACCCAAATGACGCACGTGACGCCGTGACGCAGAAATCCGAACCTCGGACACACGCGGACTGCCGCGCCCCAGACACCGCCACGACTCCCCGCCGGGACCGTCCCAGAGGAGACCATTCCGTGAGCATCGCCACCGTGGACATCGCACCACTCGCCGAGGCTGCCGACCCGGCCCCCGTTCTCCTGACCGTCGAAGAGGCCGCCCGCTGCCTCCGCATCGGCCGGACCACCTGCTACGGGCTCATCCGCTCCGGAGAGCTGGAGTCCATCGACATCGGTCGTCTGCGTCGTGTCCCCGCCGATGCGCCGGCCGCCTACCTCGCCCGCCGACGCGAGGCCCAACGAGCTGCTTGACCGTGCCCGGGGCGGCGGCACTCCCGGACAGGACAGTCCGCCGCCCCGGCCCCCATCCCGACGCACCAGGAACAGGAGCCTGCCTGTGGCAGAGCGAAAGAAGAAGGGCACCCGCCGGGCCAACGGCGAATCCGCGATCTACTTCGGCGCGGACGGTCGTTGGCACGCCCGTGTGCCCATGGGCTACAAGGACAACGGGGACCCGTACCGTCGGCACGTGACGCGTCCGACGCGCGACGAACTCGTCGAGGAAGTCCGACGGCTTGAGAAGCAGCGCGACGCGGGCTCGGCGCATCAACCCGGCAAGCCGTGGACGGTAGAGAAGTGGCTCTGGCACTGGGTTGAGAACATCGCCAAGCCGACCGTCAGCGAGAACACGTACGAGGGTTACGAGGTAGCCGTTCGCGTGCACCTCGTTCCGGGCGTCGGCAAGCACCGTCTCGACCGCTTGCAGCCTGAGCACCTGGAAAGTCTGTACCGCCGCATGCAGGCGAACGGGAAGCGCAAAGCCGGTACGGCTCACCAGGCTCACCGCACCGCACGAACCGCGCTGGGGGAGGCGGTACGGCGGGGGTACGCAGCCAAGAACGCTGCCTCGTTGGCGAAGCCACCCCGGATCGAAGAGGACGAATCCGAGGTGGAGCCGTACTCCGTGGAGGAGGTTCAGCGCCTGCTCCTCGAAGCCAACAAGCGAAGGAACAGCGCCAGGTGGATGCTGGCGCTGGCGCTCGGGCTGCGACAGGGCGAGACGCTCGGGTTGCGTTGGACTGACGTCGACCTGGACAACGAGTACCTGAAGCTGCGGCGGAACCGCTTGCGCCCCAGGTACGAGCACGGGTGTACCGAAGCCGCACCGTGCGGCCGGAAGGCGGGGTACTGCCCGGACCGGGTGCAGGTCCGGCGTGAGACCAAGAACACCAAGTCCCGTGCCGGCCGCCGCGCCGTGCCGCTGCCCGGCCCGCTGGTTGCCATGCTCCGGGCCCACGCCGAGACGCAGGAACGGGAGCGCAAGGCGGCCGGCGACCTGTGGGTCGAGTCGGTCTACGTGTTCACCAAGCCGCTGGGCGGTCCCTTGAGCCCGAACACGGACTATCACGACTGGAAGAGGCTGCTGGGAGACGCGGGGGTCCGGGACGCCCGGCTGCACGACGCTCGGCACACGGCCGCGACCGTGCTCATGCTGCTCGGCGTCCCGGACCGCGTCATCGACCAGATCATGGGGTGGGAACCGGGGACGTCCGCGAGCATGAGGGCGCGCTATCTCCATGTACCCGACGCCATGCTCAAGGACGTCGCCCGGAAGATCGCCGAAGCCATCTGGGGGCCCTCGGGACCGCCGCCTGTGGACAAAAACCAGGACAACGGCGGCTGAGGACGACGACGAGGGCCCCGACCGGAAACCGGTCGGGGCCCTCGTTTGCCCAGGTGGGCGAGTGCGGAGGATACGAGATTCGAACTCGTGAGGGGTTGCCCCCAACACGCTTTCCAAGCGTGCGCCCTAGGCCTCTAGGCGAATCCTCCGCCGCAAACAATACAAGACGCGGAGCAGTGCTCGCGAACCCGATCGGCGGCGAGATCGTCGGGAGGGGTCGGGGGTGGGGGAGGGGGCCGGGGCGGGGGTGGAGTGCGCTAGGGTGGGGGGCAAGCCCCTCACGTGGCGCTATCTCACCCAACTCCCCCAGGGCCGGAAGGCAGCAAGGGTAAGTGGGCTCTGGCGGGTGCGTGGGGGGCCCTTGTGTTTTCCGGGGGTCGTGTGGGGGCGTCGCGGGAGCGGCGGGCGGGGTGGCCGGGGCCGGGAACTGTGAGCGAGGCCACTTGTCAGTGGGGCCCGATATCGTCGTAGGTGT
>NZ_JAIQLH010000163.1 GCF_020037025.1 Streptomyces huiliensis
GGCCACTTGTCAGTGGGGCCCGATATCGTCGTAGGTGTGTCGTCCCTCGCGCTCTACCGCCGCTACCGCCCCGAGTCCTTCGCCGAGGTCATCGGGCAAGAGCATGTCACCGCCCCGTTGCAGCAGGCGCTGCGGAACAACAGGGTCAATCACGCGTACCTGTTCAGCGGGCCGCGCGGCTGTGGCAAGACGACCAGCGCGCGGATCCTCGCGCGCTGCCTGAACTGCGAGGAGGGCCCGACGCCCACCCCCTGCGGGCAGTGCCAGTCCTGCCAGGACCTGGCGCGGAACGGGCGGGGCTCGATCGACGTGATCGAGATCGACGCCGCGTCCCACGGTGGTGTGGACGACGCCCGTGAGCTGCGGGAGAAGGCGTTCTTCGGGCCGGCCTCCAGCCGCTACAAGATCTACATCATCGACGAGGCGCACATGGTCACCTCGGCGGGCTTCAACGCCCTGCTGAAGGTGGTCGAGGAGCCGCCGGAGCACCTCAAGTTCATCTTCGCGACCACCGAGCCCGAGAAGGTCATCGGGACGATCCGGTCGCGTACGCACCACTACCCGTTCCGCCTGGTCCCGCCCGGCACGCTCCGCGACTACCTGGGGCAGGTCTGCGAGCAGGAGAAGATCCCGGTCGAGGAGGGCGTGCTGCCGCTCGTCGTCCGGGCCGGCGCCGGTTCCGTGCGTGACTCGATGTCCGTGATGGACCAGTTGCTCGCCGGTGCTGCCGAGGACGGTGTGACGTATGCCATGGCGACGTCCCTCCTCGGGTACACGGAGGGGTCGCTGCTCGACGCGGTCGTCGACGCGTTCGCGGCGGGCGACGGCGGGGCCGCGTTCGAGGTCGTGGACCGGGTGATCGAGGGCGGCAACGACCCGCGCCGCTTCGTGGCCGACCTCCTGGAGCGGCTGCGTGACCTCGTCATCCTCGCCGCCGTGCCGGACGCCGCCGAGAAGGGGCTCATCGACGCCCCCGCCGACGTCGTCGAGCGCATGCAGGCGCAGGCGTCCGTCTTCGGTGCCGGAGAGCTCAGCCGCGCCGCCGACCTCGTCAACCAGGGGTTGACGGAGATGCGTGGGGCCACGTCCCCTCGGCTCCAGCTGGAGCTGATCTGCGCGCGGGTGCTGCTGCCCGGGGCGTACGACGACGAGCGCTCTGTCCGCGCCAGGCTGGACAAGCTGGAGCGGATGGGGCTGAGCGCCGGGCCCGCCGCCGGCGGTTTCATGGGTGCGCCGCAGGGCGGCGTCTCGGTCGGGTACGAGCCCGGTCCGCAGGGGCACGCTCCTGCGGGGGCTCCCGGGCTCTCCGGGCCCGCTGCCGCTCGCGCGGCCGTGTCGGGTGCCGTTCCCGGCGGCGCGCAGCCGGCCGTGGCGCCTGCTCCGGTGGCTCCCACGGCCGCGCCCGCTCCCGCCCCCGCTCCGAGTCCCGCGGCGCCCGCAGCTTCCGCGCAGCCTG
>NZ_JAIQLH010000164.1 GCF_020037025.1 Streptomyces huiliensis
TACGGGACAGCCTTTAGGGTCGAAGCCATGCGACCCACCGACGTACCGCCGCCCCTCGTCACCGACCCGCACGGCACCCTCGCCGCCCTCCGGGAAGCCGGCCCGGTGCACCGCGTCGCGGGCGCGGACGGCAAGCCCGCCTGGCTGGTGACCCGTTACGACGACGTCCGCCGGGCACTCGCCGACCCGCGGCTCTCCCTCGACAAGCGCAACGCCAAACCCGGCAACTACTCCGGCCTCGCGCTGCCCCCGGCCCTCGACGCCAACCTGCTCAACATGGACCCGCCGGACCACACCCGCGTCCGCCGCCTGGTGGTCAAGGCGTTCACGCCCGGACGGGTGGAGAAGCTGCGGGAGCCGGTGCGCCGTCTCGCCGACGGCCTCCTGGACGCCATGGAACCGGCGGGCTCCGCCGACCTGCTGGCGGCCTACGCCGGCCCGCTGCCCATCATCGTCATGTGCGACCTGCTGGGCGTCCCGGAGGACCGGCGGCTGGACTTCCGGTCCTGGACGGACGCCCTCATCACCCCCGACCCGGCCCGGCCGGAGGCGGCCCGCGAGGCGGTGGGGAGCCTGATCCGCTTCTTCGCGGGCCTGCTCGCCGCGAAGCGCGCCGAGCCCGCGGACGACCTGCTGTCCGACCTGATCGCCGTCCGCGACGACGGCGACCGCCTCTCCGAGGACGAACTGACCTCCCTGGCCTTCCTCCTCCTCTTCGCGGGCTACGAGAACACCGTCCACCTGATCGCCAACTCGGTGCTGGCCCTCCTGGACCACCCCGAGGAGCTCCGCGCCCTGCGAAAGAATCCGGACGGACTCGCGGCGGCCGTGGAGGAGCTGAACCGCTGGGACGGCCCCGGCCCGCTGGCCATCCGCCGCTTCCCCCTGGAGGACATCGAGATCGGCGGCACCACCATCCCCGCCGGCGAGACCGTCCTCCTCTCCCTCGCCTCCGCCAACCGCGACCCCGCCCGCTTCCCCGACCCCGACCGCCTTGACCTGCACCGCGGCGACTCCGGCCACCTGGCCCTGGGCCACGGCATCCACTACTGCCTGGGCGCCGCCCTCGGCCGCATGGAGACCGAAACCGCCCTCGCGGCCCTCCTCACCCGCTTCGAAAAACTGGAACTCGCCGTTCCGAGAGACGAACTGAAGTGGCGCCCGTCCATCCGCGCGCGTGGCTTGATTTCGCTCCCCGTGCGCTGGTCGGCCCCAAGCCGAACACGTTTTTGATGCATAACCCATCCTTGATGAGGTAGAACTGTCTTCGAGCCCGCCCGGTGTGCATCCCCCGTCGCACCGGGCGGGCCTTCGTATGGGCGGGAACGGTTAGCCTGAATCATGTGAGCGATGCCGATGCCGAACCGCCGCTGCTCGCGGACGTCTATCCCGCGTTGGTGTCGTTCCTGACGGCGGCGCTGGTCTCCGAGGGGGAGCCCACCCTGGCCCGCGCCGTGGCGGGGTTGCGTTTCCACGGGTGGTGCGAGTGCGGCCCGGCCTGCACGTACCTTCGAACGGCCCCGGTCGGCTGTGCCGACGGCAACTGGGTTCATATCGACGACGAAGTGCCCCGCGTATGGCTTCAATCCGGCAGGGATCAAACGTCGTTCGTCGGGATGGAGATCTGCGAGTTCGACCTGGGGCCGGCTCCGGCGCTCGATCCCGACCGGCCTGCAGGACCGGCCTGACCCGGGCCGGCGTCGCTTCCGTTCAACCGGATCCGCGGGCTGCGCGGGCGGGCGGCCCGGTCCGGGGGTTCCTGGCCGAAGTCCGAACCCCCCGGCGGCCCGTCCCGGCCGGGGGAGCCGCCGTGGCGGCGCGTCGGTCAGCCGCTGCCCGGGGGGAACTTGAGGAGGGCCACCGCCGCCAGCATCTGGACGGTGACGGCCATCACCGCCTTGCGGGTGGGGAGGTGGTGCTGGCCGCGGATGAGGAGGGTGGCCAGGGCGCAGCCGAAGGCGGCGGAGGCCGCGGCGGTGGCGCGGACCGGGATGGAAGTGCTCGGGAGGCAGGAGTCGAGGACCAGCCGGGGGAGGTCGGTGGTCCAGAAGACGAGGACGAACAGGCTCGCCGTCGGCCCCGGGCGGCCGTTGCCGCCGAGGCGGCGGGCGATGGCGTGGGTGACCAGGCCGAGCAGCACGCTGGCGAGCAGGACGACGGCCGAGCCGATGGCCATGGCCTCCAGGGCGAGCGCGGGGCTCACGTCCCACTGGGCCCAGAACGAGTCCTTGGCCAGGGTCCCCAGTGCTCCGCAGAGCAGGCAGAGGAACATGGCGGCACCCCAGACGCTCCGGTCCCGGGCCTCGTCGAGGACTTCGACGGGCCGGTACCAGAGCCCGATTATGAGCCGGTGCCAGAGCAGCTTGCGCCGCCCGGCGTCCGGGGGGCGGGGGGAGGTCGTGGTGGTCAGGGGCATGGGGGCGATTCTCTCACCGCCCTCGGACAGCCGTTCCGGAGCGGGCGGTGACGGGCCGTCGGCGGACGGGCCGTCAGGCGGGGGTGGGCTCCACCGGGCCCGGGCCGGGGTCCGGTTCGGGAGCCGTGCCCCCGTCGGCCGGACCGTCCGCCGACGGCCCGTCACCTTCCGCCCGCGGCAGGAACTCCTCGCTGATCTCCCGCGGCCCGAACGGCCACACCCGCTCCACCCGCGCCCACAACAGGAAGGCCAGGCACCCCGCCCCGAACCAGGCGAGCGACCACTCGATGGGATGCCGCCCCGGCGCGTTGCGGTCCGCGTAGCCGTAGATGACGAGCCACCCGACCAGCGCCACCAGGCTCGGCAGCGGGTATAGCCACATCCGGTACGGGCGCGGCAGCGCCGGCTGGCGGCGGCGCAGGACGGTCACGGCCGCGATCTGGCCGAGCGCCTGGACGAGCACCATCACCGTGGTCAGCAGCTGGATCAGCGTCGCCAGGTCGGTGTGCCGGCCGATCAGGAAGCCGACGCAGCCGATCGCGCCCATGCTCAGCAGGCCGAGGACGGGAAAGTGGTGGCGCGGGTGCAGGGTGCCGAAGGCGCGGAAGAAGACCTTCTCCCGGGCCGCGTTGTAGGGGATGCGGGAGGCGCCCAGGAGGCCGGTGAAGACCGACGCCACGGCGGTGATCAGGACGAGGACGGTGACGGCGTCGGCGGCCCCCTTCCCCCAGGTGCGTTCCAGCACGGCGGAGGCGACGGAGGACGACGCGACGTCGTCCGCGTCGAGCATGTCCCGCCAGTCGACGACGCCCAGGGTGCCGATCTGGAGCAGCAGGTAGATGCCCATGATGCCGAGGATGGAGTAGATGATGGAGCGCGGGATGGTGCGTCCCGGGTCCTTGATCTCGGCGCCCATGTAGGCGGTCGTCCAGTACCCGCCGTAGTCGTAGATGCCGATGGTCAGGCCCGCCGCGAAGCCGATCCAGAAGTGATTTGTCGTCAGGTCGAAGGCGTGGGAGGGGTAGGTGAACGCCCGGTCCGGGCTGAAGTGGGTGAACGCGGCGGTGATCACCAGCACCACGGCCGCGATCATCACGCACCACAGCACCGTCGTGATCCGGGCCATGTTCTCCACCCGCCCCCACAGCAGCGCCACGACGAGGACGATGAGCGCCAACCCCGTCAGATCCCCCTGCCCCGGCGTCATCCCCGGCCACAGGTACCCCAGGTACTGCACGAAGCCCATCACGCCGCTCGCCATGGCCAGCGGGACGTAGAGCATGGCCGTCCAGACGAACAGGAACGGCATCAGCCGGCCCGTGCGGTACTGGAACGCCTGCCGGAGGTAGACGTAACTGCCGCCCGCGCCCGGCAGCGACGCGCCGAGCTCGGCCCAGACCAGGCCGTCCGCGAGGGCGAGCAGCGCCCCCGCGAGGAAGCCGATGACGGCCTGCGGGCCGCCGAAGGCCGCGACCATCAGCGGAATGGTGACGAACGGGCCGATCCCGCACATCTGGCTCATGTTGATGGCGGTGGCCTGGAACGGCCCGACGCGGCGGACGAATCCGTCCTGGCCGTCCGGCGCGTCGGCTCTCTCTCCCATGGCGGCCACCTTCCCGTCGGCGCGATACCTGCACTCGTACACCGGCCCGCCCGGCCCGTCCATCACCCCGGACGAGGCGGTACGGACCGTGGCGCGCGCATCGCCCGGACGGCGCACGACAGTTGGTGGCCGTGGGCCGGACGGGGTGATGCGTGACTCTGGCCGGGCGCTCCACGCCGAGTCAAGACCCGGGGCGCACGGGACCGGAGCGCGTCGCGGGACGGAAGCCGGTACCGGAACCGAAGCGCCCCCTGAAACCGGACATGACAATCGCCACTCTCAGCACATCCGCACTGGCAGGAGCGTTACAGTGACCCGGCCGTGGTGTTCGGGAAGACCGGTGCAGGACCCTCTCAAACGGAGGGGTCCGATTCCGGAGCGGCCCTCGCCACTGTGATCGGGGAGTGACCGTCCCGTTCCGCGCGGCCCGTCCGGGCGCGCGTGGAGCCACTGGCCGCAGCCGGCTGCCGGGAAGGCGGGGGCGGACGCGAACGAACCCGTCAGCCAGGAGACCGGCCACGGCATCTCAGTGAACCGATCCACGAGGTGCTGGAGCGTGAACCCCAAAATGTCCCTGCCCAACGACGCGCCCAACGACGCGTCCGCCGACGCGCCCGCCGGGCCGGCCGCCACCTTCCGCTGGCGCCGCCAGGACACGGTACGGACCGCCGGTCTGCTCGCCGTCATAGCCGCCCTCCACGTCGTCGCCTTCGGCGTGCTCTTCCTGCTCGTCGTCCCGAGCCACTACGAAGTGGGCTCCAAGGTGTACGGCGTCGGCCTCGGCGTCACCGCCTACACCCTCGGCATGCGGCACGCCTTCGACGCCGACCACATCGCCGCCATCGACAACACCACCCGCAAGCTGATGGCCGACGGCAAGCGCCCGATATCCGTCGGCTTCTGGTTCGCCCTCGGCCACTCCAGCGTCGTGGTCGCCATGGCCGCGCTGGTCGCCGGCGGCACCCACATGGCGAGCACGCTGATGGACGAGGACTCGTCCACGCACCAGACGCTCGGCATCGTCGGCACGTCGGTCTCCGGCGGCTTCCTCTACCTCATCGCCGCCCTCAACCTCGTCGCCCTCGCCGGCATCCTGCGCATCTTCCGCGCCATGCGCGAGGGCCGCTACGACGAGGCGGAGTTGGAGAAGCACCTCGACTCGCGCGGCTTCATGAACCGCATCCTCGGCCGCTTCACCCGCTCCATCACCCGCCCCGGCCAGATGTACCCGCTCGGCTTCCTCTTCGGCCTGGGCTTCGACACCGCCACCGAGGTCACCCTGATGGTCATGGCCGGCAGCGGCGCCGCCGCGGGACTGCCCTGGTACGCGATCCTCTGCCTGCCGCTGCTGTTCGCCGCCGGCATGAGCCTCTTCGACACCCTCGACGGCACGTTCATGAACTTCGCCTACCAGTGGGCGTTCTCCAACCCGGTCCGCAAGGTCTACTACAACCTCACCATCACCGGCCTGTCGATCGCCGTCGCCTTCCTCATCGGCACCATCGAACTCGTCGGCGTGCTGCACGAGAAGCTGGAGCTGGACGACGCGGTCACCGGCTGGATCGCCGGACTGAACCTCGACAACGTCGGCTTCGTCATCGTCGGCCTGTTCGTGGTGGTCTGGGCCGCCGCCCTCGCCTACTGGCGCTTCGCCAAGGTCGAACAGCGCTGGGCCGCGCGCGGCGCGTCGGCCCCGGCGGCGGAGGGCTGACCGCAGTCCCTCGCCCAGACGGCGTCCGTCCCCCGTCCCCCGTCCCGCGTCCCCGTCCGACCGGGCTTTTTCCCGGGGCCGGGACGGGCGGACGCCGCCGGGGCTACCGTGAGGACGGCAGTATCCGTCCCGCGAACGGGAGGCCCATGGACCGCGAGAAGATCACCCTCACCGGAGTCCCGGAGACCCTCCTCGCCACCCTCCACGCCCGCGCCTGCGACAGCCGCTCCTCCCACTCCCTCCTGCACGACCGCACGGCCCTCGACACCGTCCGGCGCATCGACTACGACTTCCGCAGAACGGGCATGAACTCCGTCAACGCGGCCGGCGTCGCCCTGCGCGCCCGCTGCCTGGACGACTGGACGGCCGCGTTCCTGGCCCGGCACCCCCGCGCCACCGTGCTCCACCTGGCGTGCGGGCTCGACACCCGGGCGCACCGGCTCGCCCGGTTCCCCGAGACCCGCTGGATCGACGTCGACCTGCCCGAGGTCGTCGCCCTCCGGAACCGCCTCCTTCCGGTCCCCGACGGCGACTACCGCGTCCTCGCCACCTCCGTGACCGCCGACGGCTGGCTGGAGGAACTCCCCGCCGACCGGCCCGTGGTGGCGGTCTTCGAAGGGCTCTCGATGTACCTGCGGCCGGCCGACGGCGAACGCTTGATCCGGCGGATCACCTCCCACTTCCCGGGCGGACAGCTCCTGTTCGACTGCTTCAACGGCCTGGGCGTCCGCATGCAGCGGCTGATCCCCGTCCTCCGCAGGACCGGCGCGACGGTGTACTGGGGCATCGACGACCCCCGCGCCCTGGAACGCCTGCACCCCGGCCTGACCTGCCTCGACGTCATCCGCGGCTGCGACCTCCCCGAGGTGCGCCACGTCCCGCCCCTGGCCCGCTTCGAGGCGCGGCTGACGGGCCTCGTGCCCGGGGTGCGGGACGTGTTCCGGATGGTGCGGTTCGAGTTCCCGGGGGGCGGGGGCTGACCGCCGGGACGCGGGTACGGGGGCCCGGCGGGCGGTCATGGGCAGCCTGCCGCCTGGCCGTGCGGCACCAGGCACCGGTCAGCCGCGCGGCGGCAGGCACCGGCCGAAGAAGGAGCGCACCAGCCCCCGCACGGCCGGAACCGACCGCTCCGGGCCCGCCGGGCCGACGAGCGCGTCCCGGTCCCGGGCCGGCATCAGGCCCGCCGCCTGCAACCGGGGCGCCAGGGCCGCGTAGTCGGTGAACACCCAGTGCCCGGCCCCGGCGAGCTCGCGGCGCCGGGCCCGGCCGCCCGAGCGGGCCAGCACGGCCGGCCACGAGCGCTCGAACCGCTCGTTCCGGAAGCCGTCCGTACCGGCCAGCAGCAGTGGCCGGTCCGTACCCTCCCGCGCCACCGGGAACAGCTCCCCGGGCCGGCCGTCGGCGCCCGGCGGATGGTCGAGGTACCCCTCCAGGTCGGCGGCCGCCCGGATCCGCCGGTCCCGGTGCATCGCCTCGGTCACCGCCGTCCCGCCGAGGGAGTGCCCGAAGGCGCCCACCCGCCGGAGGTCCAGGGCCGCGCCGAGCCCCGGGGGCAGGGACCGCCCGAGGGCGGCCGGGTCCGCCAGCCGGTCGAGGACGAACCGGAGGTCCGCGATCCGGGTCTCGGCCAGGACGGCGAAGAGGTCCGGGCCGGGATCCGCGGTGAGAACGGTCGGCCGCACCCGCTCCCGCCCGGGCATCTCCACGGGGAACTCCACCTCGCCGGCGTCCCCCGGGTGGTCGACGGCGACCACCGCGTACCCGTGGCTCGCCAGGTCCTCCGCGAGCCCGATGCCCATCGTGCGCGGGTCCCCGGCCCCGGGGCTGTACAGCAGCACCGGCCGGCGCCCGGCGAGCGCGGGCGCGTCGGCGTACGCGTGGGTGCGCGTGGCCGCCCAGTCGACACCCGCCGTCGGCAGATGGTGCACGTGCACGTCGATCTCCCGGAAGAGCGCGACCGCGCCGGGCGTCATGTGCGGCGCGCGGCGACGGCCGCGGACCGTCTCCGCCGGGTAGAACACCGTCACCATCACCTCCCGGACCGGGATGGCGGGCGTCAGCGGGTCGGGCCGGGACCGGTCGACCAGGTACAGGACGGTCGCCCCGACCCGGTGCGGACCGGTCGGCGCCGGCAGCCCCAGGACGAGCGGCCGGCCCTCGGAGGCCCGCGCCGGTACGGCCGCGCCCCCGGCGAGCAGCACACCCGCCCCGGCCGCGGAGGCGATGATGGACCGTCTGCGCACGGCCCGGCTCGTGTACGGCGGCATGATGCGTTCCCTTCGTCCGACCGGCCCCCGTGTACGGTGCGGCGGCCGCGTACAGGCATGCTGGCCGCCGACGGACCGTCCGGACGAACGTTCAGGCTGTGGCCGAAAGGCTGGCGCAGGGGGAGGGGGGAACGCGATGCTCCGCGTCCACTTGACGGCGGAGGACCTCGCCCGGGTGCGGTTCGCGCCCCGGCCGGCGCCGCTCCAGGAGCTCAACGCGGCCCTGAGCATGCTCGTCCTGCCACGCGACGCACTGCTGTTCGGCCGGTGGCGGAACCGGTTGCTCCGCGCCCTGCCGCCCGCGGCGGAACCGCTCGCCGACCTCGTCCCCCTCGGGGCGGCGCCCCGCTTCCTCGACGTCTTCCACGACACCCTCGCGGACGGGCTGGACGCCGTCCGGGCCGCTCCCGGCCTGGTCCGCCCGGAGCTGGAACGCGTCCACGGCGGACGGCCGCCGGCCCCCTGGGCCCACCGGCTGCACGCGGACGACCCCGCCGCCTGGCAGCTCCTGCGCCGGGCCCAGCGGGCGGCGTTCGACACCGTCCTCGCGCCGGTGTGGCCGTTGGTCCAGGACCTCCACCGGGCCGAGTTCACCCGCCACGCGGTGACCGCCTCCGAACACGGCACCGGCGCGGCCCTCGCCGCCCTCGTCCCCGGCGGCCGGTTCCTGGGGACGATCTGGGAACTGCCGTCCCCCGACGACCGCGACCTCCGCCCGGCCGGGCGCGGGCTGCTGCTCCTGCCCACCTTCCACTGGACGGGCCACCCGCTCGTCGCCGACCTCCCCGACGGCCCCCTCGGCCTCACCTACCCGGCCGGCCCCGGCCTCCCGCTCGACCCCGCCGGCACGGAGGGGCCGGCCGAACCGCTCTCCGCCGTCCTGGGCCGCACCCGCCTCGACATCCTCCTCCTGCTCGCGAACGAGCACACCACCACCGGCCTCGCCCGCCACCTGGGCGTCAGCAACGCCACCGCCTCCGCCCACACCGCCGCCCTGCGAGGCGCGGGCCTGATCGCTTCGGCCCGCCGGGGCCGCTCGGTACTCCACCGCCGGACGGCGCTGGGGGACCTGCTGGTACGGCGCTGAGGCGGGCGCGCCCGGAGCGCTTGGCGGGCATGCGGAGCCCTGGTCGGCTACGCTCCCGCCGCCCCCGCCTCCCCGATGTGCCGCCGGTAGGCCACCCCCAGCTCGCCCACGTTCACCGAGGCGTGCACCACTCCCTCCGCCCCCGCCGTGTGCTCCCGCACCAGCGCCAGCACCGCCTCGCTCAGCGCGGCTTTCGCCTCGTCGGTCCGTCCGGGCAGCAGCGCGACCTCGACGTGTACGAGCGACTGCCCGGGCAGGGACTCCGCCACCACGACCTCCTCGCAGCGGCGGAAGCGTGTCTTGCAGTTGGTCACGGCGGTGTCCAGGATCCCGGCGGTCAGCGGGTGGAGCGCCGAGGCGAAGGCCCGGCGGTCGAAGGCGCCGGCCAGGGACTCCGAGTAGTCGACGGCGAAGTGCGGCATGAAGGGCTCCAGACATGCGGTACGAGCGAGCGGATACGGCGATCGAGTGATCATCCTCTCGCACGCCTCCAGCGGTGCCGACTTGCCTGCCTCGCCTCTCCCACCGCCTCCGCCCACACCGCCGCCCCGCGCGGCGCGGGCCTGGTCGCCTCGGCCCGCCGGGGCCGCCGCGCAGTGCTCCACCGCCGGACGGCGCCGGGGGACCTGCCGGTACGGCGCTGAGGTGGACGCCCCCGGAAAACGCCCCCCCAACGGCGTCCGCCCCGTTCCTCCTCAGCTTCGCCGCAGCCCCACGTACTGCAGGATCGCGAAGCCGCCCACCACCAGCCCCTGCAGCACCGTCCACACCGTGCCGACCGACGTGGCCCCGAGCGTGTCCTCCGCGGCCACGACAAGGCTGCCGAGGGCCCATATGGCGTTGAGCGCCACCACGGTCAGGCCGGCGGCCCGGCCGACCGTCTTCCGGGTGGCCACCACCAGGACGCCGACGGCGTAGACGGCGAGGAAGGCCCCGACCGGGTACTGGACGGCCGTCGAGAAGCCGAGGAACGAGTCGAGGACGCCGGCGAGGGCCAGGTAGCCGATGCCGTTGGCACCGGTGACGGCGGCGTCGAGCAGGAACGCGAACCGGACGAACCGGTCGGTACCGGCGGTCCGGGCCGATGCGGCGACGGTGGGGGAGTACGGGGTCGTGGCCATGGGGCTCTTCCTCTCCTGGGGCCTGGGCCTCCGGGGTGGCTTCCGGAGCGGCGGACGCGGGGCCGGGCGGAACGGGAGGCGGTCGCCCCGCGCTTCACCGGCCCGGCACGGCCGACGCTATGCCGGTCCGGCGAGCACCGCGATTACCTCGCGGGTAGGGGCGGGAGCGGCCCGCGCCCCGGCCTCATGCCGTCCACCGACTTGCCCGCCCTGTCACCCCCGCCACACTGGAACCATGCCCGAACTGCCGGAGGTCGAGGCCCTCGCCGCCTTCCTGGGCGAGCGGCTGGCCGGCCGCACGGTCGAGACGGTGCGGCCGGTCGCGGTGAGCGTGCTCAAGACGTACGATCCGCCGCTCACCGCCCTGGAGGGGCGGCCGGTGGCCGGGGTCCTGCGGCACGGCAAGTTCCTGGACCTCGCCGCCGAGGGCGGCCCCCACCTCGTCCTCCACCTCGCCCGGGCCGGCTGGCCGCGCTGGCAGGACGCCCTCCCGGCCGCCCCGCCGCGTCCCGGCAAGGGGCCGCTCGCCCTGCGCGTCCGGCTGGCCGACGGCGCCGGCTTCGACGTGACCGAGGCGGGCACCCAGAAGCGCGTCGCCGCCTACTGCGTGCACGACCCCGCCGACGTGCCCGGCATCGCCCGCCTCGGCCCCGACCCGCTGGCCGACGCGTTCACCCGCGACGTCTTCACCGGGCTGCTGAGCGGCGAACGCAGGCAGGTCAAGGGCTTCCTCCGGGACCAGAGCGTGATCGCCGGAATCGGCAACGCGTACTCCGACGAGATCCTGCACGCCGCCCGGATGTCCCCGTTCAAGCCGACGTCGAGCCTGACGGACGCCGAGGCCGACGCCCTCTACGAGGCGCTGCGGACGACGCTCCGGGACGCCGTCGAACGCTCGCGCGGGCAGGCCGCCGCCGGCCTGAAGGCCGAGAAGAAGAGCGGCCTGCGGGTGCACGGGCGGACGGGGGAGCCCTGCCCGGTCTGCGGCGACACCATCCGCGAGGTGTCGTTCAGCGACTCGTCGCTCCAGTACTGCCCCACCTGCCAGACGGGCGGGAAGCCGCTGGCCGACCGGCGGCTGTCCCGGCTGCTCAAGTAACGCCGGACCAGTAGCGCGGGACCAGTAACGCCGGACCAGTAGCGCCGGACCAGTAACGCGGGATCAGTAGCGCGGAGTCAGTCCCGCGGCACCCCGCGCGCGTCCGCGTGCGCCAGCTCCGAGTGCCGGTACGAGTAGGTGAAGTACACGACGAGTCCGATCAGGAACCACACCGCGAACCGCACCCACGTCTGCCACGCCAGATACGTGATCAGCCAGATCGAGGCGGCCACCCCGATGCCCGGGACCACCGGCACGCCCGGGCAGCGGAAGCCGCGCGGGAGCTCCGGCCGCTTGTAGCGGAGCACGATCACGGCGGTGCAGACCACGGCGAAGGCCAGCAGGATCCCGATGTTGGTGAGTTCGGCGGCCTCGCCGATCGGCACGAACCCCGCGATGAGCGCCGAGGCGACGCCCACGATCCAGGTGACGCGGGTCGGTACGTGGCGCGTCGGGTGGGTGTGCGCGAACCACTTGGGCAGCAGCCCGTCGCGGCTCATCGCGAACCACACACGCGTCACGCCCAGCATGAACGTGAACATGACGGTGAGGATGCCGATGATGGCTCCCACCGCGACGACGTCCGCGATGCCGCCCAGCCCCACCGACTTGAAGGCCGTGGAGAAACCGCTCTCCTTGTCGATGTCCTTGTAGTCCTGCATGCCCGTCAGCACCAGGCACGCCAGCACGTACAGCACCATCGAGATGCCCAGCGAGTACAGGATCGCCCGGGGCATGTGCCGCTGCGCGTCCTTGGACTCCTCGGCGGCCGTGGACATCGCGTCGTACCCGAAGACCGCGAAGAAGACGGTGGCGGCGCCGGTGAACGCGCCGCTCACGCCGAACGGGAAGAAGGGGTGGTAGTTCGAGCTCTTCACGTGGAAGAAGCCGACGATCACCACCAGCAGCACGACCAGGATCTTCAGACCGACCACGATCGTCTCGAAACGCGCCGCGCTCTTGATGCCCAGGGTGAGCAGGTAGGCGATCAGCAGGCAGAGCACGGCGGCGAACAGGTCCACCTTGTGACCGTCGCCGGTGCCGGGCGCGCCCAGCATCCAGTGCGGGAGGTTCGCCCCCGACTCGGTCACCAGGAAGTTGACGTAGCCGGAGATGCCGATGGCGACGACGGAGACGATGGCCGTGTACTCCAGCAGCAGGTCCCAGCCGATGAACCAGCCGGCGACCTCGCCCAGCACCGCGTAGCCGTAGGTGTAGGCGGAGCCCGCGCGCGGGATGAGGCCCGCGAACTCCGCGTAGGAGAACGCCGCCGCCGCGCTGGCGATGCCCGCGATGAGGAACGAGACGAGCACCGCCGGACCGGCCGTGCCGTTGGCGATCGTCCCGGCGAGGCTGAAGATGCCGGCGCCGATGATGCCGCCGACGCCGATGGCCGTGAGCTGCCACAGCCCGAGCGTGCGGGTCAGGTGCTCGCCATGTGCCTCCGCCGTCTCCGCTTCCTCGATGGTCTCGATCGGTTTGCGGCGCAGCATGCCGTGACCGGCCCGGAGCCCTGCCATGTCCTGTCCTCTCCTCGGCGGACGCTGACGGCGGCTCATGATGGTGCACGGCGAGCGGCGACGGAAGACGCCGCTCCGGTACCGTCCGGCCTTCAGCCGATCCGTGTTCCGCCGATGGCGGGCACCGGGGCCGACCGTCCGGTGCCCCAGTGGCCCGGCTTCGGGCCGACGGTCAGCTCCAGCCGCTCCGCGCGCCGGAGCGCCGCCGTCGTCAGGTACGTCCGGTCGAAGGCGGTGCCGTCCAGCCGGGCGGTCTGGATGTAGCGGTCCGTGGCGGAGGTGCCGGGTGTGGTCACCGTGAAGCGGCCGTGCGGGTACCAGCGGCGGTCCAGCCGCAGCTCGACGCGGTCGAACACCGGGGTGCTCAGCCCCCACACGTCCGTCCCGGGCCGCACCGGGTAGACGCCGATGGCGGAGAGGACCATCCAGGACGACATCGTGCCCAGGTCGTCGTTGCCGGTCATGCCGTCGGGCGTGTCCGTGAAAAGGGTGAGCGCGGCGTGGACGACGTCCGTGGTCTTCCAGGGCCGTCCGGTGGAGAGGTACGTGTACGGGGCGATGAGGTCCGGCTCGTTCTGCGGGTTGTACTTGTCGGCGTTGTAGTAGTCGTACGGGCCGTGCACCCACACCTCGCGGGCGGTGCGGGCCGGGTTGGCGAGCAGTCTGTCGTAGGCGAAGAAGGCGTCGAGCCGCTTCTCCGCCGCCTCCCGGCCGCCGATGAGCTCGATCATTCCCGGCAGGTCCTGCGGCACCAGCCACTGGTACTGCCAGGCGGTGCCCTCGTGGAAGCCTGGGCTCTTCGCCGGGTCGGCGGAGCCGGTGAACGCGCCCTTGGCGTCGCGGGGGCGGAAGAAGCCCGTCGCCGGGTCGAACAGCTTGCGGTAGTTGCGGGACCGGTCCGCGTAGCGGCGGGCGTCGTCGTGGTGGCCGAGCGCCTCCGCCATCTCCGCCAGGACGCCGTCGGCCAGCGCGTATTCGAGGGTGGCGGAGGCGCCCTGCTGGAGGTCGGAGTCGCCGGGCTTGTGCCGGGACAGCTCGGGGGCGAGCGGAACGTAACCGTCCGCCAGATAGCGCTCGTTGCCGTCCCGGCCCGCGTACGGGGAGTCGGCGGGCGGCACCCCGTCCGCGTTCCGCTTCAGCGCCTTGTACGCCTCCTCCTCGTGACCCGTGAGCAGCCCGTGGCGGTAGGCGTTGGTGAGGTACGGGGTGACGGGGTCGCCGGTCATGATGTTGGTCTCGACCGGGCCGTACCCCCACTTGGGCAGCCACCCGCCCTCGGCGTCGATCCGCAGCACGGACAGCGCCATGTCACGGGCCTCGGCCGGCGCGAGCAGGGCCAGGAACTGGGCCTGGGTGCGGTAGGTGTCCCAGAGCGACCAGTTCTGGTAGTACGTGAACCCCTTGGCCTCGTGCGGCTTCCCGTCCCAGCCGGTGTAGCGGCCGTCGGTGTCGCTGCCGGTGTTGGGAGAGAGGAACGAGCGGTAGAGCGCGGAGTGGAACGTGCGGCGCAGCGTCCGGCTCCCGCCCTGGACGGCGACGTCGCCGAGCCGCTTCTCCCACGCGGCGCGCGCCGCCTCGGCCGTCCGGTCGAAACCGGCCTCCTCGGCCGCCAGGTTGCGCCCGGCGCCGTCCGCGTCCACGTAGCTCACGGCGGTGCTCGCCTCGACCCGCGGCTCGGTACGGGTGTCGAAACGCACCCAGGCGCCGTTCCGGCCGGTCCCGGACGAGGCCCGGGAGCCGGTCGTCACCCGCTCGCCCTCCCAGGTGCCGTAGGCGGCGAACGGCCGGTCGAAGCGGGTCAGTGTGTACACCGTGTACGGCCGGGTGTCCTGGCAGAAGCCGCGCCCGGTGACCGCGGCCCGTACCGTCCGGTCGTCGACGATCTCCACGCTGCTGGAGACGCCCTTGTGCAGCGACTGTCCGGCGTTGATCAGGACGTTGGCCTTGTCGGTGGCCGGGAAGGTGAAGCGCTGGCGGCCGGTACGGGTGGTGGCCGTGAGCTCGGCGGTGATGCCGGAGCCGAGCTTGACGCGGTAGTACCCGGGGTGGGCGGCCTCGTCCGCGTGCGAGAAGGCGGCGGCGTACTTGGCGTTGTCGGTCTCGTTCACCTCCCCCGTGGTCGGCAGCACGGGCAGGTCCCCGCCGATCCGGCAGCCGACTCCCGAGAGGTGGACGGCCGAGAAGCCGCGGATGTGGGTGTCCTGGTAGCCGTACCCGGTCGCGTGACCGGTGTCGGGCGAGAGCTGCACCATGCCGAACGGGACGGCGGCTCCGGGGAAGGTGTTGCCCTCGTTCTTGGTGCCGATGAAGGGGTTGACGAGGTCGGTGAGACGCTCGGCGGCGGCTTCCTGGGCCGGGGGCGGGTCGGTGAGTGAGGTGTGGGTGGCGTGGGCGGCGGGAGAGGCGGGCGCCGGGGGCGCGAGACCGGCCGTACCCCCCAGCGCCGCCGCCAGGGCGAGCAGGGCGACCTTCGCGCGCAGGGTCATCTTGGCGCGCGGCCGCGGCGGTCGTCCGGTCCGTCTCCGTCTCATCGTCCACGTCCCTCGCGTGCCGGCGGAAGGGTTCTCGGCGCGGATCGTGCGCCCCCGCACCACTGTCACGGGGGAGGCTCGTCCCCGAGGGGCGGGGAGTCAAGGATGCGCCGCGTGGTGGGCGTGGTGTTCCGGCCGCCCGGAGGAGGCTCCGCGACGGGGGTGCGGCGACGGGCGCGGGGGAGCCCCGGGGCAGGCGAACTGCCGGTGTACGGCGGGGAATGACGGTGCCTTGGGGGGTGGGGTCGGTGTACAGTACGGACGTTCTGATCGAACGATTGACGGAACGACAGTCTTTTCGTAGGGCAATCGCAGGCGGCATCGGACCGCCATGGGTCGCGGTACCACTTCCCGCGCTGGCCTCGGGGGCGGCAGGCCGGGTCTCAGGGGAACGGCGGGGCTGACAGTGGGGGACGACGACCGCGTCCGGGGGGTGCGCGGGAGCCGGCGGCGAACACGGCCACCGGCTCAGCCGCGGTTGCGCGCTGCCGCACATGCTCCCGGCGCACTCGCCGGCCCACTCCGGTCTTCCGTCTCTCCAACCGCCGCCGGACCAGGGCGCCACCACCGTCCCGTCCGCCTCATCCGCCGTCCGCACCGCGCTGGTGCCGCGTCGCCCGACGGGCGGCGTGCGATGCGCCGGTCTTCCGTACGCCGGCGTTCCGCCGCTGACCTCCTGAGGAGAGAAACCGCATGTCACAGTCCGTACGTCCGAGAACGGCCGTCGCTCTGTCCGGCGCCCTGCTCGGCACGGCGCTCCTGGTCCCGGTAGTGGGTGCGTTGCCTGCCGGTGCGCAGGAGGGCGGCGCGAAGGACAAGGGCAAGGCCGGCGCGGCACTCGACTCCCCGGCTGAGGCGGCTGTTGCCTGGGCTGTTGCCCAGATGGTTAAGGGTGAGGGAAGCAAGGCCAAGGCCGACCCCAAGCAGGGGGACCATGTCCGCGGCGATGACGTCGATCTGACCGCCGACATGGTGATCGGCGCGGCGGCGACCAAGACCGCGGGCGACGCGGGCCGCCGTGCCACCAACTGGCTGGAGAGGCATGCCTCGGCATACCTCCACCCCGGCGGTGAGAAGACCGTGTCCGCCGGAGCCACGGCCAAGCTCGCTCTCGTGATGCTGATCGAGAAACGCAATCCGAGGACCTTCGGTGGTGAGAAGAAGGCCGGTGGTGAGGACCTGATCGAGCTCCTGCTGAGCACGCAGCAAGAGGAGGACGGGCGGTTCCAGGACACGGCGGCCGCCTCCGGCAAGAGCCAGGCGCCCCGGTTCGCTCAGTCGCTCGCCATCCTCGCCCTAGAACGCGCCCAGTCCGACCAGAGCGTCACCGGAGACAAGGAACTCCTCGCGAAGGTCAACAAAGCTCTGCCCAAGGCGGTCACCTACCTGGCCGACGCCCCGTGCCTCAACAGCGACTCGTCATCCGGGCAACGGCGCGACCCCAAGACGTGCACAGCGGACGCCGAGAGCACGGCCATGGCCATCCAGGCATTGATGCCCGCGCGCCAGGGCGGCAATGTCAAGGCCAAGGCGGCCGTCGACGCGGCTCTGGCCTGGCTGAAGGAGGAGCAGGGGGAATACGGCTCCTTCAATGGTGCCGACGGAAAGGAGAGCGTCGGTGCTACGGCCGCGGCGGCCCAGGCATTGAAAGCCGGCGGGGCTGTCAAAAACGCCAATCGGGCCTCCAGATGGCTGCGGCGTCTCCAGTTCGCCTGCTCCGCCGCGGTGGCGGCCGACCGCGGAGCCGTGCGCCCGGATGGCCAGGCGGACAAGGGCTCGCTGGCTGCCACGGTGCGGGCGATTCCCGGTCTTGCCCAGAACCCGTTCATGACGATCGACTCCAGTAACTCGAGCGATGCGCCGTACGGGATCCGGTGTTCACGCGACGACGACTCCAACGGCACGCCTGGAACCCCCGACCCCAGCGGCAAGCCCAGCCGCAGTCCCAGCCCCTCGACCACCGCTCCCACCTCCGACCCCACCTCGTCCGTGACGGCTTCGCCCTCGCCCTCCACCTCGGCGACGGCGACGACCGACGGCTCGTCCGGAGGAACCGGGTCCGGGGGGACCGGGACGAGCTCCACCGGTTACGGCTCCTCGGGCAGTACCGGCAGCACCGGCAGTACGGGCAGCAGCGGCAACCTCGCGGCCACCGGCGCCGACCGGACCGTGCCCCTGGCCGTGGGCGCGGGTGTGCTCGTGGCCGCCGGTGCCGGAGCCGTCGTCTTCGCGCGCCGTCGGCGTGGTGACCGCGCCTGACCCGATGACCTCGGAGGGGCGCACCGCGAGCCGAATGGGAGGATGCCCGTAGGCGCGCACCGGTGGGCGGCGGGTGGGTTCTTCCCGGCCGCTCACCCGGCGGCCCTCACCTTCCCCGTGGACCCGAGGACACACACCGGATGCACCTGCCCGAACTCGCCTCCGTAGGACCCTTCTTCGCGCTCCGGACCGATGACGACGAGCTCGGGGGGCCCGGCCCCGGTGGATATCTGCCGCTGGGAGAAGAGGTCGTGCGGCTGCGGGTGGAGACCGTGGGGCGGCGGCTGGGGACGGAGGACGGGCGGGTGGCGGCGTCGGTGGCGTTCCAGGGGATCGCCGGGCGGGTGCTGTCGGTGGCGCTCGGGGCCGCCGTGCTCGTCGGGCGGGTGCCGGATCTCGCCGGTGGCGGGCTGCGGTGGAATCCGCTGCTGACGGCGCCCGACGACCTGTGGCTGCCGGACGCGCCGCTGCTGCCGCCCGGCGCGGATGTGGTGGGCGGCATCGTCGGCTCGGTGATCGAGGGGTGCCTCGTACCGCTGCACGATCTGGTCCGGGCCGCGGTTCCCGTCTCGTCGCGGGTGTTGTGGGGCAACGCGGGCTCGTCGGTCGGCGGGGCCCTGCGGGTGCTGCACGGCTGGTGCGGGGAGCGGGGGCGGGACGAGGAGGGTGCGCGGGCGCTCGGGTACGCGCGGGAGCTGCTGGAGCACCCGTTGCTGGCGGGGACCGGCGGGCTGAGCGTCACCGCCGGCGGCCCGGCGTTCGTCCGGACCACCTGCTGCCTGTACTACCGCGTGCCGTCCGGGGGCGGGATGTGCGGCGACTGCGTGCTGCGTCATCCGCCTCGGGCGGCCGGGCGCGGGCCGTCGCCTCACTGACCTCCGGTACTCCGCGCGCGGGGCTTCGCGCGGACGTGCATGCGCTCGCCCTGCCGTCCGAAGATGCTGAGCATCTCGACCGGTCCCTCCCCGGTAGTGCCGAACCAGTGCGGCAGCCGGGTGTCGAACTCGGCGGCCTCGCCCGGGCCGAGGATCAGGTCGTGATCGGCCAGGACCAGGCGCAGCCGGCCCGAGAGGACGTACAGCCACTCGTACCCCTCGTGCGTGCAGGGCTCCGGGGTCGTCCTGCTCGCGGGCAGCACCGACTTGAAGGTCTGGAGGGGGCCCGGCTGCCGGGTGAGGGGGACGACGACCTGGCCGTTCGCGCGCCGAGGCGTCATCCGGACGCGCGGGTCGCCGACCTCCGGGGCGCCGACCAGTTCGTCCAGCGGCACCTGGTGCGCCTGTGCGATGGGCAGCAGCAGTTCCAGGCTGGGCCGGCGCCCGCCGGACTCCAGGCGCGACAGGGTGCTCTTGGAGATGCCCGTGGCCTCGGACAGGGCCGACAGGGTCACCCCCCGCTCGGTGCGCAGGCGCTTCAGGCGCGGGCCGACCTCGTTCAGGGCGCGGGCGATGGCTGGTGAGTGGTCCACACGGCCATTTCAACTCCTTGTCTCGGAATCGGCAACAGGCATTGCCGTTGGCGGGAGCGCCGCCACAGCCTGTCCATGTTCGCTGTGGGCGAACAGGCCGTGCAAGTGCCGGTCGACCGCTGCGAGCGCCGCCTCGGGGGTGACCACGCCCAGTTCGAGGAGGGTGGTGAAGCCGGTGAGGGCGAGGAGCAGGTCCGTCTCGGTCGCTGGGTCGCGGTCGGGGGCGATGTGGCCGTCGGCGATGGCCTGGCGCACCAATCGCTCCACCATGTCCCGGCCCTGGACGAGGCCGCCGCGCGCCCGCGCGTGGACGTCCTCGTCGTGCAGTGCCTCCAGGACGTAGGCGGCGCTCATCCGGCTGGTCGCGCGGGCGTCGGGGTGCAGCGGGAGGGTCTCGATGAGCATCACCCGGAGGACGTCGCGGGGGTGCGGCCGCTCACCCAGTTCCGCCAGGCGCCGGCCGACGCGCAACGCCGTCTGCTCGGACGCGAAGTCCATGGCGAACGAGAGCATCGCCTCGCGGGACGTGAAGTAGTGCTGGAGCGAGCCGTGAGAGATCCCCGCCTCCCGGGCCACCTCGCGCAGGGTCGCGTGGGCGACGCCGCGCCGCTCCACCACCCGCCACAGCGCGCGGGCGATCGTCTCGCGGCGTTCGCGGTGGTCCACCTGCTTCGGCATCGTCGGCTGCTCCTCGGGTCCCTCGCGATTTCTTACAGTTGACATAATACAGCTGGCCGATAACGCTGGGGAGTGTCGCGCCGAGCGAGGCGCTCGGCGGGAAGGGGAGGCGACATGTCGGAGCGGCCGAGGGTGCGGACGGCGGAAGGCGTACTGGAGGGGCGGTGGCGGCGGGGACTCGCGGAGTTCCGCGGCGTGCCGTACGCCGAACCGCCGGTAGGGGCGCTCCGGTTCGCCGCGCCCGTCCCCGTACGGCGGTGGGAAGGGGTGCGGCCGGCGGTCGAGTTCGGCCCCACGCCACCGCAGTCGGGGCCGGTCCGCACGCGGACCGACGGCGGTACGGACTGGCTGACGCTCAACGTCTGCACCCCCGACCCGGGCGCGGCGGGACTGCCGGTGCTGGTGTGGATCCCCGGCGGGGGCTACCTGACGGCGGACACGAGCGATCCCATGTACGACCCGGCCGCCCTGGCCGCGGCCGGGCTCGTCGTGGTGAGCCTCGCGTACCGCGTGGGCGCCGAGGGCTTCGCCCAGCTCGACGGCGCCCCGGCCAACCGCGGGTTCCTCGACCAGATCGCCGCCCTGCGCTGGGTCCGGCGGAACATCGCCGCCTTCGGCGGGGACCCCGGCCGGGTCACCGTCGCCGGCCAGTCCGCGGGGGCCGGTTCGGTCGCGGCCCTGCTGACCATGGAATCGGTGCCGACCGAGGAACCGGTGCGGGCCATGGATCCGGCGCGAGCCGTGGAGCCGGAATGGGGCATGGAGCCGGAATGGGTCATGGAGCCGGCGCGGGACCTGTTCCAGCGGGCCATCGCCCACTCCGTCCCCGGCACCCACCTCACCCGCGCCCTGGCGGAACGGATCGCCCGGGCGCTCGCGGACCGCCTCGGTGTGGCACCCACCGCCGCCGGCCTCGCCGGCGTCGACCCGTGGCGGCTGGCCGGGGAGGTCACCGCCCTCGGCGCCGAACTCCCCGGGCCGTACGGGGAGTGGGGGCGGCTCGCGCGCACCGGCGTCGCGGTGGGGCCCGTCGTCGACGGCGAGGTCCTCCCCGAGTCGCCCTGGGCGGCGCTCGCCGGCGGCCGTGCCCGTGGCGTCGAGCTCCTCGTCGGACACACCCGCGACGAGTTCCGGCTGTTCAGCGTCATGAGCGGCCGGGCGGGCACGTTCACCGAGGAGGAGGCCCGTACCGCCCTGGAGTTGTTCGCCCCGCGGCCGGAGGGGGCCGCTGCCTACCGTGCAGCCTTTCCCGGGGCCGCTCCGGGCGAACTGCTGGAGACCGTCTACTCGGACGCCCTCTTCCGGATGCCCTCCCTGTGCCTGGCCCGGGCGAACGAGGCGGCCGGCGGCACCTCGTACCTCTTCGAACTCGGCCTCGCCGCGACCGGTTTCGGCGGAGCCCTCGGCGCCTGCCACAGCCTCGACGTGCCCTTGGCCTTCGGCACCCTGGACAGCCCCAACGGCGTCGGCCTCCTCGGCGAGGACCCCACGGCCGCCGCCCGGGCGGTCTCCCGCGAACTCCGGGACGCCTGGGTCGGTTTCGCCACCTCCGGCGACCCCGGCTGGCCGGCCGCGCGCCCCGACGGCGCGTGGCTCACCCGCGTGCTGGACGCCGCGTCGGGAACGCTGCCTTATCCCGAACGCGCGTCCGTCCGCATCTGGGAGGATCACTACCCGACGCCCTTCGGCCTCGGCGAGTAGGCCCGGAGCGGCGAGCAAGCTCGGACGGCCGGCGCGGCCGGACGGGGCGGTGCCGGGCCCCGCGTCCCCGGCAGCATCGATTGACTGATTGACTGGCTGACTGACCACGGAGGGAACCATGACGACCCTGCGGACGATCCACGGCGTACCGGTGTGGATGTGCGTCGCCGACGGTGCGACGGTCGGCCGCGAGGCGGATGTCCTGGACCTCATCGGCGACGCTGGTTACCACGGCGCCGAGTGGGTCGCCCTTCCCGTCGAGCGCCTCGACGAGGCGTTCTTCCGGCTCCGTACCCGCTTCGCGGGCGACGTGGTGCAGAAGTTCGCCACCTACCGCCTCGGCCTCGCCGTCGTCGGCGACATCTCCCGTCACACGGCAGCCAGTTCCGCACTGCGCGACTTCGTCCGCGAGTGCGACCGGGGGCGGCAGACGTGGTTCGTCGCCGACGTCGGGGAGCTGGAGGAGCGCCTGAAGGGGTGAGGGGTGGTTCCGACGGCGGTGCTGTGCACCGCTGTTGGGCTATCCGGACGACGGTGCTCGGCGGGCGCCGTCCTCGCCCAGTACTGCCGCCAGGAGTCCCGGGAAACGGGCGTCGAGTTCGGCGCGGCGCAGCGTCATCAGGCGGGCCTTCCCGTCCCGGCGGGTCCGGGTGATCCCGGCTTCGCGCAGGACGCGCCAGTGGTTGGACAGCGTCGATCTGGGCACGTCCAGGCCCTCCGGGCTGCACGCGCTCTCGCCGTCCCCCGCCATCCGGCGGACCAGGTCCAACCGGACCGGGTCGCCCAGGGCGTGGAGGACGGCGGCCAGGTCCGCGTCCGTGTGGTCCGGCTGCTCCACCGGTCCCTCCTCGTCTTCGGTGTGCGTGACGACGTCTGTAGTATGCAGATCGTTTCGTCGTTTCGGGAAATACGAAATGATCTTGGAGGCCGCGTGCCCGTGCTCACCACCCTTGCCCGCGTCTACGTCGACGACCTCGACACGGCGCTGCCCACCTTCGTCGAACTCACCGGCGAGCAGCCCCGGCTCCGCTTCGCCTACCGCGACCTGAACCTCGCGAGCATCGGCGGCTACCTGCTGCTCGCGGGGTCGGAGGAAGCCCTCGCCCCCTACCGCGGCACCCACGCCACCGCGATCGTCGACTCCCTCGACGAGGTCCTGGACATCACCGGGCGGCACGGCGGGGAGATCGTCGACGGTCCCAACGAGGTCCCCACCGGGCGCAACATGACCGTGCGGCACCCGGGAGGCGCGACGGTCGAGTATGTGGAGTTCCACGCGGCCGCGCGCGCCACGCTGGACTGAACGGGACGGTCGCGCTGATGCGGGCGGGCCCACCGGCCGCCTCACAAGCCGCGGGCCGGCCCCGGTCGGCACGCGGTCGGCCACGCGCGGTCGTCCACCGTCAGGAACGGCTCGTCCACCACGGCCGTCGGTGTCACACCCGTGAACGCCGTGATCTCCCGGTGCAGATGGGACTGGTCGCTGTAGCCGCCGTCCGCCGCGACCCGGGCCGCGCCGGCGCCCGCGACCAAACGGTGCACCGCACGGTCGAAGCGGACCAGCCGCGCGGCGCGCTTGGGCGGCATGCCGAGAGCCGAGGTGAAGCGGGACCACAACCGCTTGCGACTCCAGCCGAGTTCGGCTGCCAGGTGGTCGACCCGGACCAGGCCACCGCCGGCCACGATCCGCCGCCACGCCCAGGCCACCGCCGGGTCCACTGGGGGACGTGCCGCGTGGCGGCGGGCGAGCAGCGCGTCCAGGAACGCGAAACGGTCGTTCCACGACGGCGTCTCGCTCAGCCGTTCGCGGATCAGTGACGCCTCCCGGCCCCACAGGTCGTCCAGGGACACCACGGCACCGGCCGTATCCGCCGGACCGGCCCCCAGGATCCTCCCCGCGACCACGGGCGACAGGCGCACCTGCACGCACGCGACGTCCGTGCCCCCTGCCCTGACCCCGCCTCCGGCGCCGCACCCCGGCCCGGCGACGACGCTTCCGCGATGCCGCCGCCCGGCACCGTCCGTCACGGTGGGCGCGCCCGCCCCGAACTCCAGGACCAGCATCACGGCGGGGTGCGGAATCACCCGCAGACCGCCGCCGAGCGGGCCCGGGACCCGGAACCCCGCCATGTCGACACCGGCCACCCGGCCGGGGCGTCGCGGACGCGCGACGTCCCACACCGCGGAATCGTGACGGTCACTCATGGCGGGCCTCATCGTCGAAGGCTACGTGGGCGGCCTGGGGGCCGGGAGGCTGGGAGGGAACATTCGTTCAAGCCGCGGGCGCGCACGGGAGTCACAGTGGGCACATGACTCATTCCGACGCACAAGCGCGGCAAGCGCGGCAACCGCGGGCCGGCGCCGACGCCGACTCCGGCGCCGCCGAGACCTCGACCCTCCACCTGGCGCACGGCGACCTCCACGTCCGCCAGGACGGCCCCCGCGACGCCCCGGCCCTCCTGCTCATCCACGGATCCGCCACCTCGAGCCGCTCGTGGGACGCGATGGTTCCACTCCTGGCCGCCTCCCACCACATCGTCCGGATTGACTTGCCAGGGCACGGCCGTTCGGCCGAACCGGCCGGCCGCGGCTACGCGCCCTCCGAGCAGGCGCGCACGGTCGGCACCGCGCTGGACCTGCTCCGCGTCGAGCGCGTCGTGGCCGTCGGCCACTCCAGCGGCGGCTACACGGTCACCGCTCTCGCTGCGCTACGGCCCGACCTGGTGACCGCGTTGGTTCTCGTCGACACCGGTCCCGGCATGGACGCCTTCATCGCGCCGGAGTCCTCCGCGATCGACCCCACGCGGTGGCCGCCGGACGACGAGCAGATCCGCCGCTTCGCGAGCACCGCGTTCCGCGAGGGGTTCCCGGTTCCCCATGATGTCGTCGACGACGTGCGCGGTATGTCGTACGACGCGGTCACCGCCGCGGCGCGGGCGTCCGTCGCCTACCTGAGCGAGCGGACGCTCCCGGACCGGCTGGCGCCCCTCGGCAAGCCGCTCAAGGTGATCTTCGGTGACCGGGACCGCCGATGGCGCCCCTCGTCCGCGGCCGACTACCGCGTCGTACCGGACGCGGACGTCGAGCTGCTGCCCGGTGTCGGACACACGCCCATCCTCGAGGAGCCGTCGCGGACCGCCGCGCTGCTTCTGGCCTTCGCCGAGCGCCTGGGCGCGTAGCGCCGGCTCCTCGGGTGGAACCCCAGCGGACACACCCGGTCGTCGTCGCGACGGAGCGGTCAGGCTCGCGGGGCGTGGGAAGCCCCGGAACGGTCCTGGAAGACGTAGGCCGCCGACGTGCCCAACCCGCGAGGCTTCCCGGCGAATCCGGCCGTCGTCCGCCCGAAGCGGGCGGTCAGTTCGTGCCACCGGTACGAGCCCGCCAGGGCTTCCTGCAGCGCCTCGACGAACCGCACCCCCTCGGCGGGTACGGCCGTCGGGGCCGCGGCCAGGGTGTCGACCCGGGCGGTCAGGAAATCGCCGACGAAGGTGACGGCGTCACGCCGGTTCAGCCCGAGGGCGTGGCGGACGACCTCGACGCCGTTGTTGCCGACGGTGCCCTCGTGGACCTCCCGGTCGTACGACACGATGTCGTTGTGCAGGCTGACGGCGTCCACGAACGCGTCGGTGGCGGTGCGGAACTCCCTGGCCCGGAGCAGGCCCGGGGACAGCTCGCCCATGGCGTGCTCCATGAGGACCGCGGTGAACTGCGGGCCGCCGAAGTCGCGGCGGGCCCCCAGGTACTCGATCAGGTCGGTGACCGCGTGGTCGACGTGTTCGAGCTCCCACAGCACCCCGTCGAGGAAGCGCCGCACGCTGCCGGTGAACCGGTCGCGCCAGAGCGGGGTCATGGTGGCGGCCGTGCCGGTCCACAGGTCCGCGAAGGCCCGCTCCACGGGGTTGTCCGGAACCAGGGGACGGGGTAGGCCGTCCAGCGGCAGGAACAGCATCAGCCGCTCCACCTGGGCCGCCGCCGACTCGTGGTCGTGGCCCCGCCGGTAGAGCGGCAGGAACAAGGCGTCGGCGAACCACAGGGCGATGTGCCAAGCGGTCACCCGGTCCAACTCGCGGGCCCGGCGTCCGGATGGGTCAGTGCGATGAACAGCGGGAAGTCGGCCCCGTCGAACGTCTGCTCGCTCCACTGCCGCGGCCACTCCAGGTACCGCTCGTCGAACATGCCCATCTTCCGGGCCCATTGCTTGGTATGGGTCCGGGTCAGGTCCACATGCGGGTTGAGCCGGGACGAGAAGGGCATGTGGAACCGCGGCGGAGCGAGGGGAGACATGAACGGACGCTTCCCGCGCCGGGCTCCTGCCATGCCGCGGTTCACTCCCGGGTGCCACCGCCGGAACGGCCGCCTCCGGCGGGCCGGGCCTCCGGTGTGCCCCGACCGCCTGGCGACCTTCAGTCGCCGTCCTCCAGGCGGAAGCCAGCCCCTTGGCGGTGGTGGCGTACATAATGAGGAAAGGGAGGACGGTACGAGAAGGTCGTGGAGTGGATGACCAACAATCCGGAAGCTCTACCGCCAATGAGGAACCCGCCCAAGTGGAGCGATGAGCGACAGGACAGCCGCTCGCCCGGACGGTGACGGCCGGCCCCCGAAGGGCTCAGCACCCCTCCCCACCCGGGTGGCGATCCCAGAAGGGAAGGGAAGCCACACAGCGGAATCCCGTGTCGTCGTCGCTCATGTCCGCGGCGGCGTCGTTGAAGGCTGCGGGGGCCGCCCGGCTGAAGGGGCTGGTGAACGCGCTCCCTTTCAGCTCGTAACGTCCGGGTGCGGAACTCGTGGCGCACCACTCCCATACGTTCCCGCAGAGGTCGTAGACCCCGAAGGGGCTGACACCGCTGCGATACCGGCTCACGGGGGTTGTGCGAAGGATGTTGGAGTCGCGCACGTTGCACTTCGCGGCCGTGGCGTTGTCTCCCCAGGGGTAGGCCCGCCCCGCGGCTCCGCGTGCGGCTTTCTCCCACTGTTCACTGCTGGGCAACGACTTGCCTGCCCACTCGGCGTACGCTGCCGCGTCATGCCATGTGACCCAGACGACGGGGTGGTCGAAACCTGGTTCCGGATGACGCGCATCGGCGTTCCAGTGCTTGGGGCTTCGGTGTCCGGTCGCTTCTACAAAGCGAGCGTAGTCGGCGTTCGTCGTCGGGAAGACGTCGATTAGAAAGCGGGCAACCAGATGGGCGAGGGTAACTCGCCGGCAAGGTGAATTCCTTCCTCCACCAAGACCATGAGCTTGCCGTCTACAGGGTGCCGCCGATATTGGAGGGGGTCAGGCGACAGCAGTTTCTCGGTGCGCGGGTCTCTGTCGACTGCGGCCTGCTCGGTCACGAGCAAGGCGAACCGCTCTTGGGCCTCGGGACCGGAGCGACTGAGAATGGTGTCGAGCGCTGCCTGGTTCGATGGGCGAGGAGTGATCCCCTCACCTCGCGACTCCCACAAGGACACCATTCTGTCGCTTACGCCGATCTCGACAGCGAACTCACGGACGGTCAACCGCTTGGCGAGGCGGAGCAGCCGTGCTTCCTTACCGGTCCACCGTGTAACGCCCATAGATGCCTTCCCTTACACCGTCTCGCCGGGGAGGGCGAAGTATGCCTCGCGCAGTGCGGCCAAGGTGGGGTGCTCGGTGGGCAGCTTGGTTTCATCGATAGCGCTGATCGTGCGGACACCGATCGACGTGTTCGTTGCGAACGCTGCCTGCATACTGCGGGCCGCGTCGAGGGTCACGGGTGCGACGGTGTGCTCGTGGACCTGCTGGAGCAGGGCCATGGTGACGCCGGGCAGTACTTCGGCCCGGGGCCAGATGATGGTTCCCGCCTCGTCGATGAAACCCACGTTCCAGGTCCCGCCCTCTGAGACGCTGTCATCGGGACTGACGAAAAGCGCATCGTCGAAGCCGGCGACCTGAGCAGTTCGACGAGCCCGGAGACTGCCGAACAAGCCGCAGTGCTTCACCGCGGGCGTGTCACGGACGTACGGCACGGACTTGACGCGCAGCGGCGGCAGGGACGTTGAGCTGCTTGCGGGCCTGCGCGTGACGAGGACCCCGGGGTTCTTCGCGTTGGCAGGATGCCCGAGTTCGGTGTCGGGATCGAAGATCGTTACTCGCACGACGAAGGAGCCGTTGGTTCCCTCCACGGCACGGCGGACGTAGCTCCGGATCTCCTCCGGGTCGAGCTCCGTGTCGAAGACGGTCCGGCAGTCCCGGACCAGCCGTTCGAGGTGCAGGTCCAACCCCCGGATGCGCTGCTCGTCGACCCGCATCGAGGTGAAGTGGCCGAAGTTCGTGAGGGCGAGGACCTTCAGGGCGTCAGGGTCGGCCGGCTGGCCGTTCAGCTCCATCATGCTGGGCATTCTCGCGCATCACACGTTCATACCGACCCTCGAACTTGCCTATGAAGGCTAGTGACTTCAGCAAAACTTCCTCCCTCCGGACGTCTCGCCGCCGTTGGCTATGCACAGCCGCTGCCCACTGTTGTCGAGAGGCCGGATGACTACTGAGTGGAGAGACACCCTGCGACGGCGGGCCAACGGCGAGGACGCCCACGCGTACGCACGGGACGACGTGGTGCGGGATGTCCGCAGGGACCGAGTCGGCATCGTCATGGGCCACGTTGGACCCCGCTACCAGCTCCGGCCGCCGGCGGGAGGACGGGAGTGGGAGGCCGCACCGTCCGACATCGAGCCGGCCTCGGCCTCCGTGCAGCTCCGCGCGAAGGTGGCGGAGGCGAACCGGACGAGCCGGAACCGGGGCGCCTGCGGATGAGCAGCGAGAGGTCGATGTCGGATGCCGTCCACCTGACGCTTCTCCTGCCGGGGCCGCAGCCGGTGCCCGGATGCGACGAGTGCCGCAAGCTGCACGTCGCGCGGCGGCGTGCGCGACATGGCAGCGCGAGGGCGGACGCCAACGTGCGGATGCGCCGGCACCAGGAGGTGAGCCACCGATGACTCCTCGGCTTCGCCTACTGGTGGCGAACTGGGCCTTGCGGCTGTTGACGGGCGAGGGCGTACCGGACGCCATCTACTCGATGGAGTGCATGACCTGCGGCGCGCAGTCGGAGGCGACCGACAATGACGCCGGGCCGGCCCAGGAGTGGACGCTCAGCCACACCGGCCGCGACCCACAGTGCCGGGTGTTCAAACTGCACGCCGAGACCTACTGGCGGACCGAACCCTGCCAGGACAACCCGTACGCCGACATCGGGCTGCGCGGGCAGCCTTTCGGGGCGCCGCGGTGAGTCGGCCGCCGGACGGCGCGGAGCTCACGCGAAGAGTGGTGCGCTGTACTCACCCGCCGCAGGAGCGCGTCACCGAGGACGGCGTGATGCGCTGCCGCTGTGGGGCGCGGACTTTTACGGACTACCGGGAACTCGCCGGGGCGGCCCTCGGCGTCGCCGACCGCCGCCCCGAACCACCGACCGGCCCCACGAGCACCACCATCGGCACCTGCACGCTCAGTGGAGGAACGCCCCTTCGACTCCCGCCCCGGCTGTTGGTTGAGGTCCATTCCGCCGGGGCGGGTCCGCAAGAGCACCGCCACGCGGGGAACGCCCCCGCGCTGGGAGAACACCAGGAGTGACACCGTGAACGAGTTCACGCCGCCGCTCAGGCGCGCGCGCAGCTTCGAGAGGCTGTTCACCACCAAGGCGCACCGCCGGATCCAGACGCCGGCGGAGACCCACGAGTACAAGAAGACCTCGGGCTCCTCCGACGGCGCGAAGACGTACGACACCACCGCCACCTGATCCGTAAGCCGTCTCCACCACCCGAGGGGCCGGCCTCGCCTGCCCCTCGGGCCTTCGAAGGGAGAGCATGTCTTGATCAAGTTGCGCCTCACCCCGTACGCGAGCACGGCATGGACATGGGACGGCCGCCGGTACGCCACAGCCGACGGCATGAGCGAGATCGAACCCTTCGACCACCCGATGGTGGAACAGGCCGCCATCACCGACGGCACCCGCACACTGGTCGCCGTGCGCGAACGGGTCGCGAGCCGACCGCCGGCCCAGCCCGGCCCGGCCGTCGTCACCCCGGGGGACTTCGACGAGGCGGCCGAGCTGGCCCGGCAGTGGCCCACCGACCACGTCTTGGTGGAGACGGCCCCCGGCTTCCCCTGCCGCGTGACGGCCGGCCCGGCAAAGATCGCGCCGCTCTACGTCGCGCACGACGCGTCCAGCCTCTACGGCTCCTGGGACATGGCCGACCTCGCCGACCACGCTGCCGGCCTCTCCTCCCGCGAGACCGCGCGCCTGCTGATCTACCGGCCGCGCTACAGCACCGAAACCGTATTCCGCGGTATCCACCGCGTCACCGAGCGTACGACCGCCCTCTACGGCGGCCATCTGCACCTGCACTACCCCGAACCCGTCCTGCACAGCGGCCCCCGCGAACTCGCCCCGGACGCCGACGTCCTCGCGGCCTTCGTCGCCGCCATGGACGACGCCCTGGACCTGCGTCCGCTGGATGAGGTCGACACCGTGCTGCACCTGACGGGCGGCTTCGATTCCGGGACCGTCGGGACCCGTCTCGCCGAGCGCTACCCCGGCCGCTTCCCGACCGCTGCCCTCCTCATCGCCGGCCCCGGACGCGCCCACCAGATTCGGCGACGCGCCGAGATCCTGAAGACGCTCCCGTTCGCCGAGCCCGACCACCTGGTCGACGCGATGGAACACGCCCCGCTCAACCCGGAGTGCGCGCGAGTGCGGGGCGAGCGCATCAGCCCGTACGAGGAACCGTTGCACCGCCCCTTCACCCGCCTGACCGAGACCCTGGCCGAGCACGGGGCCCGTGTGGTCGTCACTGGTCTCGGTGGTGACGAAATGGTGGCCCTGTCCCAGGACGAGTACCCGCACAAGTCCATGGGCGAGATCAGCGATGCCCTGCCGTGGATCGGACCGCGCGCACGGGCGGCGCTGGAGTACGCGGACGACAACATCGCCCCGCCGGCCGCCGTCAACAGCATGACGCTGCTCTCCCTGGAGACGACGGCCCCCGTCCTCATGCGGGCCGGCATCTGGCCCGTACACCCCTTCGCCGACCCCGGCATGGTCCAGCTCGGCGAGTGGCTGCCGATGCACTGGCGCGAGCTCAAACAGCTCCAGCGCCGCCGGCTCGCCGCCCTGGGCCTGAGCCCGGACGTCACCGAATCCCGCGAGCGCGAGTCCTTCGCCGAGGTCGTCCAGCACACCCTCACCGCCCACGCCCGGCCCCTCTTCGCCCGCATGCTCCACGAAGGCTCACCCCTCTTCGAGGAACAGGTGGTGGACCCGGATGGGCTCCGCCAGGCTGTTCGTCGCCTGTCCGAAGGGCCCTACCGCGAAGATGGCGACGCCCAGCTCCTCGAAGTGCTCGACCTGCACTTCGCCGCGCAGGCTTTCCTCTCATGACGCCACGAAACAGGAGAGACATGTTCACCATGCGCCCGGCCACGGCCGCCGACGTCCCCGCCGTCGAGACCATGATCCTCGCCCGCTCCGCATGGCTGGAGGAACGCGGCCTGCCGAGCTGGCGGGAGAACGCCGCCGACCTCGCCGGGCAGGCGGAGAACCCTGACGGTGACGTGTGGGTCCTCGCCGACGACGACACGGAGAAGGTCATCGGCTTCATCACCGTGCAGGACCAGACCCCGCCGTGGGGCTGGACGGACGAGGAGCTGGCGGAGCCGGCGCACTACCTCTACTCCAGCGTCACCGACCCCGCGTACCGCCGGCACAAGCCCGGCACGGCCATGGCTCTGTGGGCCGTCGACCGCGCCGCCGCCGAGGGCAGGACATGGGTCCGCCGTGGCTGCAACTTCCCCGGGCTGGTCGCCTATAACGAGACCCAGGGCTTCGAACTCGTCCACGAGGTCCAGCGCACCCACGCCCGCGTCTACCTCATGGCGCGGCGGGCTCAGCCCATCAAGGAACTCGACGAGCGCCTCGCCGCTCTCCAGAGGTGATGCGAGGCCCCGGCTTCCCCGCTCAGCGCGGAGTGTCGGGACCTTTCCGTGTCTCAGTCGCCGTCCTCCAGGCGGAAGCCGACCTTCAGGCCGACCTGGTAGTGGCCGACGCCGCCGTCGTCCGCGAAGTGGCCGCGGATCTGGACCACTTCGAACCAGTCGAGGTTCCTCAGAGTCCGGGAAGCGCGGGCGAGGCCGTTGCGGATGGCCTGGTCCACGCCCTCGGGGGACGAGCCGACGATCTCGGTCACGCGGTACGTGTGGTTCGTCATGGGGGACGGTCCTCCCGGGGGCGCGGTGGTGCTGACCCCACCACCGTCCGACACGCCGTGCGCGGGCGCGAGGCGGGCGCCGCCGTTGGCGTGGCCGTCGGGGGGGCGGCGGCGGGTCAGGTCCGGTGGAGGCGGCGGGCCGTGTGGTGGGCCCAGCAGAGCTGGGCGGCGCCCGCCGCCGTGAGCCAGCCGGCCAGGACCGCGGGGGCGGGTCCCCGGTGGAGGAGGACGAGGGCGAGCGCGGGCGCGGTGGTGGCCAGGGCGCCGAGGGGGCCGCGCAGGTACCAGCCGGCCAGCTGGAACACGGCGGTGTTGCCGAACGGCGTGTCCGTCCCGACCACCGCCCGCGGCGGCAGCACCCCTCGGTACGCGCTGACGAGGGCCGCGCCGACCAGTGCCGGGACGCAGCCGACGAGCACCGCGAGACCGGCGTCGCCCCGGCCCGCCACGAGGGCCGCCCCCGCGCCGGCCGCCAGGCCCGGCGCCAGCAGGGCGGCCGGGACGACGGCGTGCCACAGGGCCAGGGCGCCGGAGGAGTACGGGAGCTGGCTGCGGCGGCGGAGGTCGTCGCTGTCCAGGCGGGCGGGCTCGACGAGGTGGGCGGCCGCCAGGTACGCGGCGGCGAGCGCGAGGACGGCCAGGACGACCCGGGGGGTCGTGCGCGCGGCAGGGGCGAGGGCGGTGAGGGCCACGGCCACCGCGAGCCACACCAGCGCCCGTACCGGTCGGGCCGGCGCCCGGAGCAGCCCCGTCGCGTCCCGCCACGGTACGAGCAGCCACCGCCGGCGCGGCACCGGCAGCCGCAGGACGGGCCGGGAACGGGCCGTGCGGCCGGTGCGCGTCGCCAGCCGGGCCTGCCGCAGGTCGAGGGAGAAGACGGACGCGGTCATCCGCTCCGCCACCGTGGCCCGGGCGCGCAGGGCCGACGCCGGTATCCCCGGCACCGCCCGCACCCCCGCCACCAGCGCCGCCGTCGTGGAGGCCACCGACAGCGCGAGGGCGGCCGGCCACCCCGG
>NZ_JAIQLH010000165.1 GCF_020037025.1 Streptomyces huiliensis
GGCCGACGCCGGTATCCCCGGCACCGCCCGCACCCCCGCCACCAGCGCCGCCGTCGTGGAGGCCACCGACAGCGCGAGGGCGGCCGGCCACCCCGGCGCGGTGCCGTGCACGGCCGCCACCAGCGGCTGCGCCGGCCAGCCCCACGGGCCCGACCACAGCAGCGCACGCCCGGCCCAGGCGGGCACGGTCCCGCCGGCCGTCACCACGGCGGACAGCGTCAGTCCCGCGAGGACCGCCGATGCCGCCACCGCACCGAGGGCGCGGGGCAGGCGCCGCCTTCGCCCACGTCCGCCGTACCGTTCGACGAGCGCGCCGCAGCCCGCGGCGGTGAGCGCGACGGCCGTGCCGGCCCACGCGCCCGCCGCCGCGGCCCACGCGC
>NZ_JAIQLH010000166.1 GCF_020037025.1 Streptomyces huiliensis
CGAGGGGCGCGGCGGGGGCGGGCGCGGCGCCGTCCGGCAGAGCCGTCCAGGTGAGCTCGTGCAGCGGGGGGCGGGCGCCGCGCGCGGCGGCCCGCAGCTGCTCCGGGGTGACCGGCCGGAGCGTCAGCGACTCGACGCGGGCGGCCGGGCGGCCGGCGTCGTCGGTCGCCTCCAGGGACAGGCTGTCGGTGCCGCTCCGGGAGAGGCGTACGCGCAGCGTGGTGGCACCGGAGGCGGCCGCCGTCACCCCCGTCCACGCGAAGGGCAGACGGACGCCGTCGGCGCCGTCGAGCAGGCTCACGTGCAGGGCGGCGTCGAGGAGCGCGGGATGCACGGCGTACGCGTCGGCGTCACCGCACGCGTCCTCGGGCAGCCGGACCTCGGCGAGCAGCTCGTCCCCGTACCGCCAGGCGGCGGCCAGCCCCTGGAAGACGGTCCCGTACTCGAACCCGGCGGCGGCGAGCCGCCCGTAGGCACCCTCCAGGTCGACGGGGGCCGCACCGGGCGGCGGCCAGGCCCCGCGGCGGGGCTCGGCGGCGGTCCCGGCCGGGACGAGGTAGCCGGTGGCGTTGCGCGTCCAGGGCTCGTCGGCGCGCCGGCGCTCCGGGGAGGCCCCGGCGGGGGTGGGGGTGCCGGTGGCGCTTGACGCCTCCGGCTCGCCGCCGTCACCGGCAGCACCGGCGCGCCGCCCGGACGAGCCCCCGGCAGTGGCAGGCACACCAGGGGCGCCCGCCGCCCCCAGCCCACCGCCGTCACCGACAGACGGGCCGGGATGGCCGGCGCGGTGCCCGGAGGAAACCCCGGCGGAGGCGGCGTCACCCTCGGCATCGGAAGTGCCCGGCTCGCCCGGCTCGTCGGCGGGCGCGTCGGAGGCCGCGCGCTCCGGGCGGGACGCGCCCGAGGCCGCGCGCTCCGGGCGGGAGTGGATGGTGACGGGCCGGCGGCCGTGTTCGTCCGGGGCGCCGGTCCGTACCTGGATCGTCACCGCCGCGTCCGCCGGGTCCGTGGGGAGGACCAGAGGTGCCTCCAGGGTCAGTTCCTCGACGGCGGCGCAGCCGGTGTCGGCGCCCGCCCGCAGGGCGAGTTCGACGAGGGCGGTGCCGGGGAGCAGGACGGTGCCGCGGACGGCGTGGTCGGCGAGCCAGGGGTGGGTGGTGAGGGAGAGACGGCCGGTGAGGACGGTGTCCTCGGCGCCGGCGAGGGTGAGGCCGGCGCCGAGCAGCGGATGGCCGGCGGCGGTGAGGCCGGCCTGGCGGAGGTCGCCGGCGGGGCGGGGCGCGGTGGCCCAGAACCGTTCGCCGCGGAACGGGTAGGTGGGCAGGCCGGTGGTGAACCGGCGGGCGTGCTCGGGGAACAGCCCGGCCCAGTCCA
Source organism: Streptomyces huiliensis (assembly GCF_020037025.1). Classification (GTDB taxonomy): domain Bacteria; phylum Actinomycetota; class Actinomycetes; order Streptomycetales; family Streptomycetaceae; genus Streptomyces; species Streptomyces huiliensis. The sequence goes on from NZ_JAIQLH010000166.1 coordinate 1,372, forward strand.
CCGGCAGGCCGCGCGTGTACGCCTCGGCGAGCGAGGCCAGGAACCGGCGGGGACCGCCCTCGTCGCGGCGCAGCGAGCCGGTGACGACCGCCGGGTGCCCCGCTTCTTCGGCGGTCTCCTCGATGGCGACGGTGAGGACGGGGTGCGCGCTGCACTCGACGAACGCGTGCCGCCCGCGCGCCGCCAACTCCCGCACCACGGGCGCGAACCGCACGGCGGTCCGCAGGTTGGTGTACCAGTACGCGGCGTCGAGCCGGGCGGTGTCGGTGAGCTCGCCGGTGACGGTGGAGTGGAAGGGGACGGTCCCGGTACGGGGCCGGAGGTCCGCCAGGTCGGCGAGGATCCGCTCGCGGATCCGCTCGACCTGGGCGGAGTGGGAGGCGTAGTCGACGGGGATGCGCCGCGCCCGTATCTCCCGCTCCTCGCAGTGGGCCAACAGCTGCTCCAGTGCAGCGGGTTCGCCGGAGACGACGGTCGAGAGCGGCCCGTTGAGCGCGGCCACCGACACCCGGCCGCCGTACGCGGCGATGAGCTCGGCGGTGGCGTCGGCGCCGAGGGAGACGGCCACCATGCCGCCGTCGCCGGCCAGTTCCTCCCGGATCACGCGGGAGCGCAGGGCGACGACGCGCGCGCCGTCGTCCAGGGACAGGCCGCCCGCTATGCAGGCGGCGGCGATCTCGCCCTGGGAGTGGCCGACGACGGCGGCCGGCTCCACGCCCGCCGACCGCCACAGCCCGGCCAGGGAGACCATGACCGCCCAGAGGACGGGCTGGACGACGTCCACCCGGTCGAGGCCGGGCGCCCCGGGGCGCTCCCGCAGCACGTCGGTGAGCGACCAGTCGACGAGGGGGGCCAGCGCCCGTTCACAGGCGGCGATCCGTCCCGCGAACTCAGCGCTGGTGTCGAGGAGTTCGACGGCCATGCCCGCCCACTGGGAGCCCTGGCCGGGGAACACGAACACCGCGCCGGCGAGCGGTGCCGCCGTGCCGGTGACGGCTTCGGGCGCGCTCTCACCCCGGGCGACGGCCTCCAGGCCGCGCAGCAGCTCGTCGCGGTCCTCGCCGACGACCACCGCGCGGTGCGCGAACGCCGACCGTCCGGCCGCCAGCGACCAGCCGGCCGCCGCCAGGTCGTCCGGGGCGCCGGCGGCGAGGCGTCCGGCCTGCTCCAGCAGGGCTTCCGGGCTGCGGGCGGACAGCACCCACGGCACGACGCCCGGGCCGCCGCCGTCGCCGTCGTCGGACGCTCCGTCCGCCGGCGCCTGCTCGCCCTCCCGTGCCCGTTCGTCCTCCGGCGCCTGTTCCACGATGACGTGCGCGTTGGTGCCGCTGATGCCGAAGCCGGAGACGCCCGCGCGGCGCGGCCGGCCGGTCTCCGGCCAGGGCCGTTCCTCCGTCAGCACCTCGACCGCGCCCGCCGTCCAGTCGACGCGCGGCGACACCTCGTCGACGTGCAGGGTGCGCGGCAGGACGCCGTGCCGCAGGGCCATCACCATCTTGATGACGCCGGCCACGCCGGCCGCCGCCTGGGTGTGCCCGATGTTGGACTTGAGCGAGCCCAGCAGCAACGGGCGTTCCGCCGGCCGCCCTTGGCCGTAGGTGGCGAGCAGCGCCTCGGCCTCGATCGGGTCGCCGAGCCGGGTGCCCGTTCCGTGCGCCTCGACCGCGTCGACCTCGTCCGCGGTCAGCCCCGCGTCCGCGAGGGCCTCCCGGACGAGGCGCTGCTGGGCGCGGCCGCTGGGGGCGGTGAGGCCGTTGGAGGCGCCGTCCTGGTTGACGGCGGAGCCCCGGATGACGGCGAGCACGGGGTGGCCGGCGCGGCGCGCCGCGGAGAGGGGTTCCAGGAGCAGGAGGCCGACGCCCTCGCCCCAGGCGGTGCCGTCCGCCGAGGCCGCGAACGCCTTGCACCGCCCGTCGGGCGCCAGCCCGCGCTGCCGGCTGAACTGGACGAGCAGGCCGGGCGCCGACATCACCGTCGCCCCGCCCGCCAGGGCTAGGGAGCACTCGCCGCGCCGCAGCGACTGGCAGGCGAGGTGCAGGGCGACGAGCGACGAGGAGCAGGCGGTGTCCACGGTGAGTGCGGGCCCGTCCAGGCCGAGGACGTACGACAGGCGCCCGGAGAGGACGCTGCCCTCGGTGCCGGTGAGGAGGTGGCCCTCGATGCCCTCGGCCGGTTCGTACAGGCGGGGGCCGTACTCCTGCCGCATGGCGCCGACGAACACGCCGGTCGCGGACCCGCGCAGACCGGTGGGGTCGATCCCGGCGCGTTCGCACGCCTCCCAGGCGGTCTCCAGCAGCAGCCGCTGCTGCGGCTCCATGGCCAGCGCCTCACGCGGGCTGATGCCGAAGAAGTCGGCGTCGAAGCGGTCGGCGTCGTGCAGGAACGAGCCGTGCCGGACGTAGGTGGTGCCGGGTCGGTCGGGGTCGGGGTGGTGGAGGGCGTCGAGGTCCCAGCCGCGTCCGGCGGGGAACTCCGAGCGGGTCTCCCGGCCGTCGGCGACCAACCGCCACAGGTCCTCGGGGGTGCGGACGCCGCCGGGGAAGCGGCAGCCGATGCCGACCACGGCGATGGGCTCCTCGGCGGCCGGACGGCTCGCGGTCCGCCGCGGTACGGGCGCGGGGCGCGGGTCGAGCAGCAGCGTCCGCAGGTGCTCGGCGAGGGCGGCGGGCGTCGGGTGGTCGTAGAGGAGGCCGGTGGGCAGCGGGAGGCCGGTGGCGTCCCGGAGCCGGTTGCGGAGCGCGACGCCGGCGGCCGAGTCGAGGCCGAGCTCGCGGAAGGTGCGGTCGGACGCGGCGTCGTCCCCGGCGCCGCCGAGGAAGCCGGACGCGTGGGTGCGCACCAACTCTTCGAGAACGCGGCGCTGTTCGGGTGCGGTCAGGGGGGCAAGGCGCCGGGCGAGGGAGGCGTCGGTCCCCGGCCCGGGGGCGGCGCACCGGAAGGGGTACGAGGGCAGTGCCACGCGCCGGCCGCCGGCGAGGGCGGGCAGGGCGGGCCAGTCGGCGTCCACGCCGTGGACGTGGAGTTCGGCGAGTGCGGCGAGGAAGCGGTCCGGGCCGCCGTGGTCCCGGCGCAGCGTCTCCACGACGACGCCGTCCGGGCCCGCCCCGGCGTCGTCGAGGGTGTCCTGGAGGCCGACGGTGAGGACGGGGTGCGGGGAGACCTCGGCGAACGCCCGGTGACCGTCCCGGACGAGCGCGCGGGCCGCCGCGTCGAAGCGGATGGGCTCGGTGATGTTGCGGCACCAGTAGGTGCCGGCCAGTTCGCGGGTGTCGAGGAGGTCGCCGGTGAGGGAGGAGTAGAACGGCACCTCGGCCGGGCGCGGGGCGATGCCCCGCAGTTCGGCGTGCAACCGCTCGTGCTCCTGCCGGAGTTGCGGGGAGTGGGCGGCGAGTCCGTTGCTCAGCTTCCGGGCCCGGACGCCGTCCGCCGCGAGCTCGTCGAGCAGTTCGGCGACGGCCGGGCGCTCGCCGGAGACCAGGGTGGCGCGCGGGCCGTTGGCGCCGGCGAAGACGAGCCGACCGCCGAACCGGGCCAGCCGGGGCGTCAGTTCGTCCGGGGGCAGGAGGACGGAGGCCATGTCGCCGCGTCCGGACAGCCGGGCCTGGGCCGCGCTCCACGGCACGACGACGCGGGCGGCGTCCTCCAGGGACAAGGCCCCGGCGACGTGCGCGGCGGCGATCTCGCCCAGGCTGGCGCCGACGACGGTGGCGGGCTCCACGCCGTGGGAGCGCCAGAGTGCGGCGAGGGACACCATGACGGCGAACAGCACCGGCTGGACGACGTCCACGCGCTCGGTGTCGAGGCCGTCGGCCGTGCCGCGCAGGACGTCCGCCAGGGACCAGCCGGTCAGCGGGTCGAGCACGGCGGCGCAGGCGTGCAGGTGATCGCGGAACACCGGGGAGGTGTCGAGGAGTTCGCGTGCCATGCCGGGCCACTGCGTGCCCTGGCCGGGGAAGACGAACACGGCCCGTCCGCCCGTCGCCGCACCGGGCGCGGCCGTGCCCCGGACCGTCCCGGGCGCCGCGTCGCCCGCCGCCAGGGCGGTCAGGGCCCGGACGGCGCCGGCGCGGTCGGCGACGAACAGGACGGCGCGGTGCGGGAGCAGCGGGCGGGTGGCGGCGAGGGAGAGCCCGATGTCGGCCAGGCCGTCCTCGGGGTGCTCCTCGACGTGCCGCAGCAGCCGCCCGGCCTGGGCGCGCAGCGCGCCGTCGCCGTGCGCGGAGAGACGCCAGGGGACGGGGGCGGTGACGGACTCGCCGACGGCGGGGGCGGCGGGCACGGCGGAGGCAGCGGCCGAGGCGGGGGCAGCGGCCGAGGCGGGGGCGACGCCGCCGTGGGGAGCGCCCCCCCGGTCGGAGGCGGACGTGGAGCCGGCGACGGAAGCGGCCTTCCGGCCGGCGCCGGACAGGGAGTCGGTGGCGCCGGACCCGCAGTCGCCGACGGCACCGGGCACCCCCTGGGAGGCGGTCGGGGCGGCGGACGCGGCGGCGGTCGCGGCTCCGGTCGACGCGGCGGCGTCCTGGGCGGCGAGTCCCCTCGCGGCCCGTTCCGCCGCGGCCGCCTCAGCGATCGTCGGCACCGGGCTCGTCAGCGCCGGGGCCGTCGGCCCGACGGCCGCCGGCACCGGCCCGCTCATCGGCTCCAGCCGGACGCCGCCGACGGTCACTCCGTCCCGGGCGCCGCGGATGACCCCGGCCAGCGCCCCAAGGAAGTCGACGACCCGGCCGTCCTCGTCTCCCGCCTGTCCTGATGTGCCGTCAGGTAAGTCCCCACCGTCGGCGATCCGCACCAGGCAATGGATCCGGTCCCCGTCACGCACGGCCTGCGCCCACGGCTTGAGCACGACGGCGAAGGCGCCGGACGCGGCGGACTCGCCGAGGCGGGCGGCGCCCGCGAGGGCGAGGGCGTGCCGGCCGGACCGCAGGCTACGTACCGCGCGGGCGACGGCTTCCGGCGCGTCCGCCGCCGGGGGCGCGGTGTCCACCGGCGCGGCGCCGGGCCCGGCGAGGCGCAGGGCGGCGGCGACGGTCTCCGCCGCCGCGCCGGACGGGACGGAACCCGGGACGCCGAGGAAGAGTCCGGCCGGCACATCGCGCACCCCCGGCGCGACACCGGCGTTCTCCAGCGCCGCCCAGCCGAGTTCGGCCAGCACCCGCCCCGCCACGCCGAGCCGCTCCGCCCTCTCGGCGGAAAGGCCGAAGAATTCCGCGTCGAACAATGCGGGATCGCACCATGACGCGGCGTACGGCGCGGGTTCCACGGCCATTCCGTCCCCGAGTGCCCGCGGTATGTCCGCCGGGTCCTGGGCCCACGGCGTACGGCCGGCCATTCCGACGACGGCCACCGCCTCGTGCGGGGCGAAGGGCGGTTCCTGCGCGAGGCGTTCGGAATTGCTCACTGGCTTGCTCCCCGTTACCCGGCTGCACACGCGGACAGAAACTCGGTCACGAACTCGGACAGGAACTCGGTCATGAATACGCCGCGGCCCTCCACCACTTTCTTTCCGGGCTTCTCCGGACGACTCCGGGCACCCTAGCGCGACCGTCTTGGCTGCGTCTTGAAGCCGTCTTGGACCGGTCTTGGACGTCGAACCCGTCACTCTGGAAACAGGAATTCGGCAATGCGGCAGGCGAAATCACGGCGGTGGAATACACCGCACCCCGTCCCCGGTATGAACCTTTTCCCAACGGCGGCCGGCGGTAGCGTCCCGCCGGCCGCCGCCGGGAGGGCGGCGGACGGGATTCCGGAAGGGGCCGACCGGAGGACGGGGATCCGGCGCCGCTGCCGGTTCCCGCGCGCCGCACCAGCACCCTTACGCCTCGCGCGTGTTGTTCGTCACGTTTATGCGAGGCCCATTCGTGTCAATGGGACCCCCCTCGTCGATCATGCCCACCAGGCACTGGTGCGTACGGCGGGGTCCTGTTGGATCATCATCCGTCCGGGAACGGAAGCCCCGCCTGCCCGCGTCCGGAGAAAAGGGGCACACTTGGCGTCGGAGGTGCGAACGAGCATGCGTCTCCGACCGTCATGCGCGGAATCGGCCTCGGAGCCGACGGGGAAGACCAAACCCGGGTGCCGGCCGCCGTCAGCAGTCGTGACAGGAGGAATGTGTCGATGTCCATAACCGCCGGGTTACAGATCAGTGTTCTGGGTCCGCTGGAGGTGCGGGCCGGGGGCCTGCCGGTAGACCTGGGGCCGGCCCGCCAACGCGCCGTGCTGGCCGCTCTTTTGTTGACACCTGGTGAAGCGGTCACCACCGAACGGCTGACCGATGCCGTATGGCCGCGCAACCCGCCGAGCGCGGTGATGACGACTCTGCACAGCTATGTGTCCAATCTGCGGAGGAAATTGGAACCAAGCAGTCCTCCACGGTGCCGTAACCGGATTCTGCGCAGGGAGGCTTCCGGCTACGTCCTCGCGGTGGAAGCGGAGCGCATCGATGTCTGCCGTTTCGAACAGTTGCTCCGCGACGGCCGCCGGCTGCTCCTGGAGGGCCGCCACCAGGCCGCCGGCCGCACCCTGGAGTCCTGCCTGTCCCTGTGGCGCGGCACGCCCTACCCGGAGATGTGCGACGACGCGCTGGGCACCCAGGCCGCGGCCCGCCTGGAGGAGCTGCGGCTGCTGGCCCTCGAGAGCCGCTGGGAGGCCGAACTCGCCCAGGAGCAGGACTACTCGGTGATCGCCGCCGACCTGGCGACGCTCAGCATGAAGTTCCCGACCCGGGAGCGCCTGAGCTGGCTGCACATGCAGGCCCTCTACCGGGCGGGGCGCCAGGCGGAGGCGCTCAAGGTCTACCACCAGACGCGGCGCCTGCTGGCGGACGAGTACGGCGTCGACCCGTGCCCGGAGCTGCAGGACCTGTTCGGCTCCATCCTCCGGGGCGCGTCGGCCGTCGGACGGCCGCGCCCGGGCGCGGTGCTCCAGCGACCCTAGGAACCGCGACCCTAGGAACCGCGGCCCCAGCAACCGTCGCCTTCAGCGGAAACGGCCGCCGCCGCTCGCGAACCGGCCGCCCGGCGTGGCGACTCCCCGACGCCCGCCACCCGACGCCCGCCACCCGATCGGCACTTACCTCACCCACACCGCCCGCGTCCTTCCCCACCCTGCCCACCCCGTCGCCTCAGGAGGACCCCGATGCCCCGTCGCGCCGCCGCCGCTCGCGCTCCAGCTCGGCGAGCTCCAGCAACTCCCTGACCTCCTGGAGTGGCTCTGGAAGCGCACCGTCCTCTTCCGCGTCCTCCTCCTCGTCCGTGATCAGCCCCTGCTCCCTCAGCTGCCGGTCGTGCACCATCACCGGCGGCTGCGGGTCGGGGTCGGACGGCCGCGGGCCCTCGGGCCCGTCGGGGCCGATCCTGACCAGCCGCTCCACCCGGACCACCCGGAACAGCCGGTCCGCCACCCGCAGCGCGGCACCCCGCTCCTCGTCGAAGCGGTCGGCCGCCCGCGCGTACTCCTCGCGCTCCCGCGCGTCCAGCCCCCGCATCACCGGAGCCATCACGCGCAGGTGCGTCGTCAGGGCGTCCCGGGCGGACTGCGGCGTGGCGCAGCCGTTCGTCAGCGGCGCCCAGCACCCGTCGACGCGCTCGGCGACCATGAACTCGGCGGGCAGCAGCACCCCGCCGGGGTGGGACAGCGCCGCGCGCACCGAGTCGTCGCGCATGTCGTCCGGGACCGAGCCCGGTGCCCGGACCAGCGACAGCAGCTCCGTCTTGAGGATGCCCTCGGACAGGCCCGTCGCCGCGGCCGTGTCCAGGACGAACCCGAGGACCGGGTCGTCGGCGCGGTGGCCCCGGCCGGGCGCGGCCGGGTCGGGGTCGGAGAGGCGCGGCGGCTCCGGACCGGCGGGCCCCGAGCGGACGAACCGCTCGCCGCGCACCACCCGGTAGCGGGTGCCGAGGACGGTCAGCTCGTCGACGGGCTCCCAGTCCAAGAGTTCGTACGCCGTGGCGCACTCGGCCCGGGCGGCCCCGTCCCCGGCCTCCTCCGCCTCCCGCGCGAGCCGCCGGAAGTGCGAGGCCAGGCTGTCCCTGGCGTCCTGGGGCGTCTGGCCGCTCAGGTACGAGAGGATCTCCCAGCCGCCCTCCTCGCGCTCCCGTGCCGGCCCGAAGACCGCGCCCCCGACGCCCATGAGGTCGGGGTAGGCGTCCCGGGCGCGCCACGCGTCCTCGTCCGCGAGCGCGGCGACGGGGGCGGTCGGCGGGGACATTCTGATCTGCCGGTAACCCGGCACTTGCTCACTGTGATCGGGCATGCGCACCAGCATGTCGGTCCGGGCGGGCCCGCGCAGCGGAACGGGACATCGCGGTCCCGGAAGCGCGCCGGATGTACGCGTCGTGCGCGCCGGTGCGCCGGCGCCCGCGCGGGGCACGTTCACGAGTGTGCGCGCCGGGGCCGGCAGCCGGGTTCCCGTAACTCGCGGCACGGCCGGGCTCGTTGCCCCATCCTGGAGGCGGGACCTCCACCCGACAGCCCGACAGCCCGACAGACCGAACAGCCCGACAGCCCGACAGCGAAGCCGCGAGGGAAGCCGACACCGAAGGAGTCCACGTGGGGAAACCGCGACTGCCGCTCGCCGAGTACGTCGCCGGCCTGCCCAAGGCGGCCGTCTACGGAGCGCTGTTCTTCACCGACACCGAGGACCGCCCGTTCCAGCTGCGGTCCTCGGTGAAGCAGGGGCTGTGGCAGTTCCCGGGCGGGGACATGGATCCCGGCGAGAGCCCGTTCGGCACGGCGGTGCGGGAGTGCCGGGAGGAGACGGGCATCGTCTTCACCGGCCGGCCGCGGCTCCTCGCGGTGGACTTCGCCCCGCCGGGGGTGTGGCCGGTCGCGAAGACGGGGTTCGTCTTCGACGGCGGCCGGCTCGGCCCGGACGCGCTGGCCCGGATCGTCCTGGATCCCGGCGAGCACGACGCCTGGGAGGTGCGGCCGATGGGCGACTGGGCCCGGATCATGGACAGCCGCAGCTGGCAGCGGCTCGCGGCCGTCAACCGGGCGCGGCGCACCCACACCACGGCCTACCTGGAGAGCGTCCCTGACTCCCCCTGCTGACGCGCCACCCGGACGAACGCCGTCACGGCACCGGGGCGGTCAGCGGAGCACATGGCCGTACCGGGCGGCGCAGCCGGCGACGTCGGGCTCGCCGAACCGGTCCCGCAGCGCCTCGAACCCGGCGGTCTTCTCCGGCCCGAACATCCGGGCCAGGCCGGCCGCGTAGGTCTCGGCGGTGAGGAACGCCGGCGGGTCGCTCTTGGTGTGGAACTTGTCGGCGTACATGACCAGTTGTTCCTCGGTCGTCGTCGCGACGTAGTCCGCCTCCGGCAGCGGCAGCCCCTGCCGCCGGATGTCGTCCCGGGTGATGCCGACGCCGGTGTGGCACGAGCAGAACCGGCACAGCCGCTCCGGGAACCCCTCCCGGCGCAGGATCTCGTGGCCGATCACCCCGTGCCGGACGTACTCGCCCATCCGGAACCGGCCGTCCGCGTCGAACAGCTCGTAGACCCCGATGTCGTGCAGCAGCGCCCCCGCCCGCACCCACTCCGCGTCGGCCTCAGGCGCCGCCTCGGCCCGCATCCGCTCGGCCAGTTCCGCGACGACGCGGCAGTGCGTGTGCACGAGCTCGAACGCCTCCGGCGTGGGGGCGTACTTCAGGTGGAGCGCACGGATGTCGTCGACCGTCGGCAGGGAAGGCGGGGAGGACGGGGAGGACAGAGAGGACATCCCCGCAGCCTAACAACCCGGCTCCGGCGGAACGAGCGGCGCGGGGGCGCGCTCGCCCGGGATGCGCGTTCACTCCCGTGAGCCACCGCACCCACCCGCCCGTCACGGCCCCGCGGGAACCGCCGCACCCCGCCCGGCGTTCTCACGAACGGGACGCGGAGGCCGGTACGGAGACGGGTCCGCCGCGCGGGCGGCGTCCCGTTCCCCCGTACGGCGAGGACGTGATGACCGATGAGCACGCTGGTCCCCGGAGCCATCCTTGAGCTGCCCGACGGCGCCCTGTCCCTGGAGGTGACGGGCCCCTACGACGTGTCGGTGCTGATCACCGGCGCGGACGGGAAGGTGGCCGGCGACGCCGACTTCGTCTTCTACAACCAGCCGTCGGCGCCCGGCGTCCGGCTCGGTTCCGGCCGGGTCGCGGTCGACCGTACCGCCCTCCGCCCGGGGGCGAGCCGCCTGACGGTCGTCGTCAGCCCGGCGGACCCCGGGGCCCGGCCGGCGGCGCTGCCCGTCCCTGACCTGCGGGTCGGCGGCCCGGGCGGCCGGGCGCTGGCCCGGTTCGCGCCGCCGCGGCCGACGGACGAGACGGTACTGCTCCTCGCGGAGGTGTACCGCCGGGGGCCGGGCTGGCGGCTGCGCGCCCTGGGCCAGGGGTACGCGGACGGCCTGGCGGGCGTGGCGCGGGACTTCGGCGTAGAGGTGGCGGACGAGACCGGGCCCGCGGCGCACGCCCCGGAGACCGAGCCCGTGCCGGACGACGCGCGCGTGTTCGCCGCCCTCGTCAACGCCGAGCGGGCCCGGGCCGGTGTGCCGCCGGTGAGCGCGGACGCGCGGCTCGCGGAGGCGGCGCGCCGGCACGCCGACGGCATGGCCCGGCAGGGCCGGCTGGGGACCGAAGGCCCGTCCGGCATCTCGGTGTTCCAGCAGGTGACGGCGTGCGGCTACGCGTACCTCGGGCTGGCGGAGCAGCTGGTGTCGGGACCGCGGTCGCCCGCCGAGCTCCTGGAGTTCTGCCTGGGCGACGCCCGGTCGTCGGACCCGGTGCGGGATCCCGCCCTCACGGCGGCCGGGGTGGCCCACGCGGTGGACGCCCGCTCCGGCGACACGTTCTGGACGGCGCTGTGGGCGCGGCCGTTCAGCCCCGACGGGCTGGCGCGCACGGCCGCCGACGTCCTCGCCCTGACCAACGCCCGGCGTACCGCCGCCGGGCTGCGTCCGCTGTCCGGCGACCCGCGGCTGACGGCCGCGGCCCAGGCGCACAGCGCGGACATGGCGGCGCGCGGCTACCACGCGCACGTCTCGCCGGACGGCGGCCGGCCCTGGGACCGTGCCGTCGCGGCGGGCTCCGTCCACCGTTCCATAGGCGAGAACGTCGCCTGCGGCCAGCGCTCCCCCGCCGAGGTCGTCGAGGGCTGGATGAACAGCCCCGGCCACCGCGCCAACATCCTCGCCCCGGGCTTCACCCACCTCGGCGTCGGCTTCGCGGGCGGCGGCCCCGCGGGCACGTACTGGACCCAGCTCTTCGGCGGGTCCGCCTGAGCGCGCCCCTGCCCCAGGGGGCGGCGTCAGGAGGCGGTGTCAGGGGGCGGCGTCAGGAGGCGGTGTCGGCAGGCGGTCACTTCGGGCACAGCGCGGCCGTCAGAAAGCGCGCGGCCGCTCCGTCGGCCGCCGGCGACTTGCTGAAGTTCCGGTTCATCGCGATCGTGACCTGCCGCTTTCCGTCGGCCGTGCCAAAGCTGAACGTGTTGTAGCCGGCGACGCTGCCCGAATGTCCGCGGACCGGCGCGGTGGGCCCGCAGGAGCGCGTGTCCGTCTCCAGCCCGAGCCCGTACGACCGGCCTGCCCTGTCCTTGCCCATCGGTATCGCGCGGCGCATCTCCTCCGTCAGGTGCGGGGGCAGCAGCCGCCCGCCGGACAGGGCACGGAAGAAGGTGTTCAGGTCGTGCGCGGTGGAGATGACCGTTCCGGTGCTCCAGATCGCCGACGGGTCGAACGTGGTGAAGTCCACTGGAGCGGCGGCGCCGGGCGCCCACTCGTACCCGTTCAGGTGCCTGCCGGGCATCCGCGCCGTCGTGGGGAACGACGTGTCCCGCAAGCCGAGCGGACGGATGACGCGGCCGGTGATCTCCTGGGCGAGGGTGCGCCCGGTGACGTGCTCGACCAGCAGCCCGAGCACCACGTAGTTGGTGTTCGAGTACGACCAGGCGCCCTTCTCGCCCGGGGCGAACTTCCAGCCCAACGCCACCGCCTTGCCGACCAGTTCGCGCGGTGCGTACGTCGTGCGGCCCACCTCGCGCAGCCGGTCGACGACCTCCTTCGGCTTCGAGAGGTCGACCAGCACGTCCGTGAGGTAGTCGGGCAAGCCGCTGGTGTGGTTCAGGAGTTGGCGCACCGTGACGCGTTCGCCGTTCGGTCCGGCCGGAACAAGGACCGGCAGGTGGCGTTCGACCGGTTCGTCCAGCTTCAGCCGGTCCTCCGCGACGAGTTGGAGCACGACGGTGGCCACCAGGGACTTCGTCACGCTGCCGACCCGGAAGCGGTCGTCCGCCCGCGCGGGCCGGCCGCTCTCCCGGTCCGCCGATCCGCTCGCCCCGCGCCAGACGCCGTGCTCGTCGCGGACCTCGGCGACGACCCCGGGTACGCCCTCCGCCGTCACGGCGTCCAACGCCCGCTGGAGAGCGGTCCGCTCGGCCGTCGGCCGGTGGTGCGCCGGGGAGCCCGTCGTGGACGGGGCGTACCGCGCCGGTGCGGCGAGGGCGGGCGCCGCGGAGGCGGTCACGGCGACGGCGGTGAGCAGCGCGGTGACGGCGGTGGCGGACGCGAGGGAGTGACGCGGGAGGCGAGGCATGGGTGGTACGTGCCTTTCTCGGCGGACGGGTGCCTGCCCGGCCGGGTGCGGGGCGGCTTCTGCGGTGTTCTCACGCTAGGCCGCGCCGCGGTGCCGCTGATCAAGCCTGCGGACGATCTCACCGGGCACGGCCCCCTAGGGGCTGCCCCTGAGAAGGATGCCCGCGCCGTGCGCCCCGCGCCCCGCCGTCCCGCGGTGCCTCACTCCCCCACCGTGAGCACGATCTTCCCGGTGGTCCGCCCGCGTTCGGCGAGCGCGTGTGCCTCGGCGGCCCGTTCCAGGGGCAGCACCGTGTCGAGTACGGGCCGCAGCCGGCCGTCGGCCGCCAGGGCCGCGATCTCGCGCATGCCCGCGCCGTCCGCCTCGACGGCCATGAAGGCGGCGCGGAGGCCGAGCTGCTCCGCTCGCTCGGCGAGGGCGGCCTCCTCGGGCGAGGCGAGGGAGACGACGATGCCGCCGGGGCGCAGGGTGCGCAGGGAACGCGGTCCGTACTCCCCGCCGATGGCGTCGAGGACGACGTCGACGTCGCGCACCTCGGCGGCGAAGTCGGCCCGCGTGTAGTCGACGAGCTCGTCGGCGCCGAGTTCGCGGAGGAGCGCGTGCTTGGCCTCCCGCGCCGTGCCGATGACGTACGCGCCGCGGGCCTTGGCGATCTGTACGGCGAGGTGGCCGACGCCGCCGGCCGCCGCGTGGACCAGCACCCGCTGCCCCGGGCGCAGCTCGGCGACGTCGACCAGCGCCTGCCAGGCGGTCAGCGCGGCGAGCGGCAGGGCCGCGGCCTCCGGGTGGGTCAGGGCGTCCGGCTTGCGGACGAGCTGGCGGGCGGGGGCAGTGACGTACTCGGCGTAGGTGCCCGCCGGGATCGGGTGGCGGGGCATGCCGAACACCTCGTCGCCGGGCCGGTGGACGGTGACGCCGATGCCGACGGCCTCGACGACGCCGGAGACGTCCCAGCCGAGCGGGACGGGCGTGCCGTCGCCCGCGAGGCCGCCGGTGGCGCGGTGCCAGACGTCGGTGGGGTTGACGCTGGTGGCACGCACCCGGACCAGCACCTCGGCGGGGCCGGGGGCGGGCCGCTCGGTCTCGACGACCCGGAGCACCTCGGGGCCGCCGAACGTCTCCTGGCGGATCGCGCGCATCTCGTCTTCTCCTCGGGTGGGGCGGGCGGCTCCCGGTCGGGCCGGCCTCGTGCTCCCCAGACTTCCGGGACGGAACGATCACGACGAGTGGCAAGAATGCCAGGATGTGAAAAGATCTTGCCATGCATCGCGTCGTCGTCCTGGCCCTCGACGGGGTCTACCCCTTCGAAATGACCATCCCCGCAAAGATCTTCGGCACGGCGGCCGACCCGCGCGGCAAGCCGCTGTACGAGGTCGTCACCTGCGGTCTGGACGCCCAGCCGGTGCGGACGAGCGCCGACTTCACGATCGCCGTGGAGCACGGCCGCGAGGCCCTGATGTCGGCGGACACCGTGGTGGTCCCGCCGTTCACCTGCGACCCGGACGGGGACGTCGACTGGTTCCCCCCGGCGGTGGCCGAGGCGTTCGCGCTGGTCCGGCCGGACGCCCGCATCGTGTCCATCTGCTCCGCGTCGTACGTGCTGGCCGCGGCCGGCCTGCTGGACGGCCGCCCCGCGACCACGCACTGGAACGAGGCCGAGCGCTTCCAGCGGAGGTTCCCCCGGGTGCGGGTGGACGCGAACGTCCTGTTCGTGGACGACGGCCGGGTGCTCACCGCCGCGGGTGTGGCGGCCGGTGTCGACCTGTGCCTGCACCTGGTCCGCAAGGACCACGGGAGCGAGACCGCCAACCGGGTCGCCCGGCTCTGCGTGGTGCCGCCCTGGCGCGAGGGCGGCCAGGCGCAGTACATCGAACGCCCGGTGCCCGAGCCGGCCGCGGCCTCGACCGCCGCGACGCGGGCCTGGGCGGCCGGACGGCTGCACCTGCCGCTGCCCCTCGCGGAGCTGGCCCGGCACGCCGGCATGAGCACCCGTACGTTCTGCCGCCGGTTCCACGACGAGGTGGGCATGCCTCCCGGGCAGTGGCTCACGCAACAGCGCGTCCGGCACGCCCGCCGGCTGCTGGAGACCACCGACATGCCGGTCGACCGGGTGGCCGCCGCGTCCGGGCTGGGCACCGGCGCCTCGCTCCGCCGGCATCTGTCCGCCGAGGCGGGGGTGTCCCCGGCGGCCTACCGCCGGACGTTCCGGGCACTGACCGGTGCGGAGGACCGGCGCGTCCACGCCTGACAACCAGCGGATCGAGCAGGATGTTTGGGACGAACCGCCACCGGCTGACCGACCGTCACCGCCGCGGGCGCCGCCGGACGAGGATGCGGAGGGTGGCTCGGGCATCCCGGCGGCGTTGCGGACTGCGGGCGGCGACCGAGGCGACGACGACCGCCAGCAGGGTGACGGCGCCCGTGAGTCCCGTGGCGGCGGCCAGCAGGGCCGCGCTGTCCAGTACGGGGGGAAGCAGGGACATGGCAGAACCTCCTGCGCGTACGGCCCGGTGGTCCGGGTCACCGGGCCGTGCTCCCGCGGGAACCTCTACGCCGGATTTCCAGCGACCTCCGGGCGATTGAGGAGCCCGTCGTTACGCTGATACGAAGCATCGGAAAAAGTGTCCGGTGAAGTCTCGCGTCACGTACGGCTTGAGCGGATTCACCACGCGGATGGCGGAACGTTCGCACTCCACAAGTACACCGACGGACGCGTCCGAAGTGCCGGACGGGGCTCGCCGGGGAACCATGGGAAGGAAAGGAACGGGGAAAGAGAAAAGCCCCGTCCGTCCCTTTTCGCCGGCACACGAGAGGAAAACCGACGGAAAGGCGCGCCCCGGGACGTCGCGGGAACGCTCCGCCGCGCACCCCTTCGAAACGCTCGCGTACTTGAGCGAACGCGCGCGGAATCCGGCGCGGCCGGGCCGCCGATGAGCCCGCACCCGCCGCCGATGAGCCCGCCCCTGACGGAACGCCTTTCGCGGCGCCGCCAAGTCGCCTGTCCGATGGCCCGGTTCTCCGCCGCCCCGAGGGCCGCCCGGCCAAGTCCCGCGCCCGACGCTCCCCTCCGGGGCCCGTTCCCCGTACCCCTGGGCATCGGACGTCCCATATGCCAAGATCACCCGATGAAGAGACGCATGTCATGAAGAACCGGCATGCGGCCGAGCACTGCTCCGGGAACGGTGACCCATGTCCGTGCAGATGGCGACCGGGCCGGCGGCCCGTGACGAGGAAGCCGAGTCCCCGGGACGGTCGGCGGCGGACGGCACGACCGCACTGCGGCTGCGCGTCCTCGGGCCGATGTCGGCCCAGTACGACGGCGCCGACCGGGCCCTCGGCCCCCGGCGCCACCGCGCGCTGCTCGCCCTGCTGCTGCTCCGGCTCGGCCGGGTCGTGCCCACCGGGGTGCTGATCGACGACCTGTGGGGCTACGCTCCCCCGCGCCGCGCCGTGGCCACCCTGCAGTCCTACGTCTGCCACCTGCGCCGCGCCCTGGACTCCCCCGCCGGCCGCACCGGCCCCTCCCTGCTGCACTACCGCGCGCCCGGCTACGTCCTGCGGCTCGCCCCGGAACAGGTGGACGTCCAGCGCTTCGAGCTGACGGTGGCCGCCGGCAACCGGCTGCTGGAGCGCCGCAACCTCCAGGGCGCCCGGGACGTGTTCACCGACGCGCTGGACCTCTGGCAGGGCTCCCCCTACGAGGAGTTCGAGGAGATCGGGGCGCTGGCCGACGAGAGCGGGCGGTTGGAGCAGATACGCCTGACGGCCGTCGAGGGGCTGGCCGAGGCCCGGCTGGCGCTCGGCGAGGCCGCCGACGTCGCCGCCGAACTCGCGCCCGAGGCGCGGCGGCACCCCACCCGCGAGCGGCTGGTCGGGCATCTGATGACCGCGCTGTCCTCCCTCGGGCGCCAGGCCGAGGCGCTGCGGGTGCACGAGCGGACGCGGGTCTGCCTCGCCGAGGAGTTCGGCGTGGACATCGGCGCGGAACTGCGGCGCGTCCACGCCGCCGTCCTGCGGCAGGAACCGCTGGAGAGACCGCCCGCGCCACCGCCCCCGGTGAGCCTCGCGCCCGCCGCCACCGGCCCCGGACCGCTCCTTAACCCCGGCCCCTGGCCGCCGGAGAAGCGGACCGACGCGCCCGCGCCGCGCGTGCCGGGCGAACTCCGCGTCGCCACCCTCCAGTCGATCAGCATCGGCGTGATCCCGCCCGCCCTGCGCGTCTGGTACCAGGAGAATCCGGACATCCAGCTGGTGCTCACCGAGTACATGAACGCCGAGGAGCTCCAGGCGGCCGTCACCTCGGGAGCGGCCGACGTGGCCGTCGGACCGCTCCCCGCCTCATGGCCGAGCCCGGTGCGCCTGCTGGGCACCGAGGAGTTCGCCATCGTCCTGCCGCCCGACGACCCGTACGCCACCGCCTCGGGCGACCGGATGCCGTTCGCCGTCCTGCGCGACCGCGCCTGGGTGCGGCTGGCGCCCCGCAACGGCCTCGCCCGGTTCCTCGACGAGGGCTGTACCGCGGCCGGGTTCCGCCCCCGGACGGCGATGCTCACCGAACTCAGCGCGGCCGCCCCGATGCTCACCCACTCCGGGCTCGGCCCCGCCCTCGTCCCCGTGAACATGGTCCCCCGGCACTTCGCCGGCCGCGTGGTCCTCCCCGACCCGCCGATCCGCCGCACCCTGGCCGCGTACGCGAACGGCCCGTTCGACGCGGCGGCCGCCTCCTTCGTGGAGACCCTGGCCGCCCGCGCGAGCCTGGGCGCCTGAAAGACCGTCGGAGACGGCGGCGACGGCCGCGGCCATCCGCTCCACGATCCGGGTCAGGATCGCCTCCGTGGTGGCGAAGTTGATCCGGACGAAACCCTCGCCCGCCGTGCCGCAGTCGCGCCCGTCGACGAGCGTCACCCCCGCCCGTTCGGCGAAGAACCCCGCGAGGTCCGCCTCGGGCAGGCCGAGGCCGCGGAGGTCGACCCAGCCGAGGTACGTGCCCTCGGGCGGGACGTATCCGGCCCCCGGCAGGTGGACGGCCAGCAGGTCGCCGAGCAGCCGGCGGTTGCGGTCCAGCCGGGCGAGCACCGCGTCGAGCCACGGGCGCCCCAGCCGGTAGGCGGCGGTCGCGGCCACCGCGCCCAGGGTGGCCGTCCCGTCGGTGGCCGGCCGGCCGAGCCGGGCCCACCGGTCGCGGTCGGCGTCGTTGTGGAGCAGCATCTGGGCGCACTTGAGCCCGGCGAGGTTCCACGCCTTGGACGCGGAGGTGGCCGTCAGGGTGTGGAGCGCGGCGGCCTCCGACACGGAGGCGTACGGCACGTGCCGGTGCCCGGCGAGCACCAGCGGGGAGTGCACCTCGTCGGAGAACACCCGCCCCTGATGCTCCGTCACCAGAGCGCTGACGGCGTGGAGTTCGTCGTGCTCCATGACCCGGCCCGTCGGGTTGTGCGGGTTGCAGAGCAGGAGCAGATGCCCGCCGGCGGCGAAGGCGCGGTCCAGCGCGTCGAGGTCGAGGGCGTACCGGCCGCCGGCCGTCCGGGCCATGGGGACCTGGAGGACGCGGCGGCCCAGCAGCGGCGGGACGACCAGGAACGGCGTGTAGGCGGGCACCGGGACGATCACCGGGGAGCCGGGGCGGGAGAAGTGCTCGACGGCGACGTGCAGCGCCCGGACCACGTCGGGCAGCAGCCGGACGTCGTCCCCGGACACGTCCCAGCCGTGGCGGCCCCGCTGCCAGGCGGCGCAGGCCGCGCCCGCCTCGGCGGCGAGGGACGGGGTCAGGTAGCCGAGCACGTCCCGGTCGACGGCGGCCCGCAGCGCGGCGAGGACCGGCGGGGCGGTGCCGAAGTCCGTCTCGGCGGCGCACGCGCCGAGGCCGTCCGGCCCGGCCGTCTCCCACTTGAGCCGGCCGAGGCGGCGGAGCGCGTCGGCCTCCGAGTCGGCATCCGCGCCTGCTTCGGAACCGGCCGCGTACCGGACGCTCATTCGGTCAGGACGTGCTGTCCGGCGGCCTTGCTCGCCTCCCAGTTCCGCCCGTCGAAGTCCACGAACTCGATGTGCTCGGCGGCCTCCAGGTCCAGGCAGCGCGCGTTGACGCTGAAGAAGCCGGTGGGGTGCGAGCGGGGGCGGTAGAAGGGCATGACGCCGCAGACGGCACAGAACGTGTGGTCCGCGATCCGGTTGCCGAACCGGTACGGCTTGAGGAACTCCTGCCCGCGGTACAGCTCGAACCGCTCCTCGGGGACCATCAGTTCCTGGTGTCCGGACTTGTAGCAGATACCGCAGTTGCACAGCGTGATGGTGAGCTTGCGGCTGGCGGTGGCGGAGAACGCCACGCCCCCGCAGTGGCACGAGCCCTCGTACCGGACGCGCTCGATCTCCGGCGCGGCGTCGGCCGCGTCGCGGTCAGCCGGCACGGTGGTCCACCCCCGCGAGGGCGGGCCCGCCGGCGGTCCGCGCCAGGTCGTCGAGCGCGGGCAGGGGCGTGCTCATCGGCAGGTCCGGGTGCGGCCGCAGCGAGTCGTGCGCGTGCGAGACGTGCCCGGGGCCGGCCGGCTTGCGGGTGAAGAAGATGAGCATGTCCCGGGTGGCCGGCCGCTCCGGATCGACGGCGATCACCGGCGACACGCTGTGCTTCCGCTCGTGGTCGACGAGGAGCAGGGTGTCCAGGAAGTGGCGGTGCCGCTCCTCGCCGAGCAGCAGCTCGGGGTCGGTCTCGTACCACCGGGCGGCGTTGGTCTCACGCATGTCGTGGATGAACGTCGACGCGCTGTGCTCGGTCATGTTGGTGCTGCCGAGCAGGGTGGTCATGGTGTGGTCCACACCGTCGCTGTGCACGCCCTCCAGCGCCGGCTCGCCCTGGAGCCGCGCGTCGGTGATCGTCCGCAGGTTGAACAGGGTGCAGATCCACTGCGGCGACCCGTAGTCGAGGTGCGGGCGGCGGGCCATCGCGACGTCCTCGATGACCAGGAACTTGAAGGCCAGCAGCGCCTGGAAGGCGGTGTTCAGCTGGAGGTCGTCGCGCACCTCCTCGAAGACCCGCAGCTCGCCCGAGTCGTGCCGGACGAAGTCCTCCTCCTTGGAGAGGACGAACGGCTGGAACTCCAGCCGGCGCGCCCGCCGCTCCACCGGGTCGAGACAGAACCGGCCGTTGCGCGACTTGCGGAACGGCAGGGTGGGATCGCCGCGCAGTCCGTCGCTCACGCCCTTCAGCCGTTCCAGGTCCCCGTCCGAGGCGCCCAGGAACCGGAGGATCTCCGTCATCCGCGCGCCCTCGACGAAGACCGCCCGGTCGCGTTCGTACCGGGATCTGACGTCCGCTATTTCGGAGACGACGTCGACTGTGAATTCCGAGGTTGTCACTCGACCTCCATGGTGATGGGTCGGACGAGGGCAGGCCGTCACCATGACCGCGGCCCCGCATTCCGCGGTCAACGTAGGGAGGGCGGGAATGCCGTGTCAAGTGCCGTCGATTTCCGCCGCGTTATCGGAACGCCGTCGTAAACGAGGCCGGCGGCGCACGTCGACGCCGCGTCGACAAGGCGTTGACAAGGCGTCGACGTTTCGTCGACACGCCGCTGCTAGCTTTTCGGCCCGACAGCGCAATTGCCGTCCGTACCGGAGTCCGTACCGGAGAAAAGCTAGGGGTGCTCGTGGCGAAAGAGAGCCGTACGGCGATCGGCTTCGAAGAGGGCCGCAACGACGGCGCCAAGTGGTTCGGCGACCTCACCCGCTCGCGGTTCGCGGGGCCCGTCACCCCGCACCACCGGGTGCTGTCCCGCGACGTGTCGCCGGAGACGCTCGCCGTGCACGCGGGGACGTACGAGGACCCGGTGACGGGCGCCGTCGGCACCCCGGTCTTCCAGACCAGCACCTTCCTGCTGGACGACGCCAGCTACGCCGCCTTCTCCGACGGGACCTCCCGCGACGTCCCCATCTACACCCGGTACGGCAACCCCTCGCAGTGGTCCGTGCAGGAGAAGATCGCCGCCCTGGAGGGCAGCCGCAGCGCGCTGGTGACGTCCTCCGGGATGAGCGCCACGGCCGGCACGATCTACGCGCTCACCAACGCGGGCAGCCACATCGTCTCGGCCTACGACGTCTACGGCGGCACCTACAACCTGCTCCGCGAGGACATGCCGTCGGCCGGCCGCGAGGTGACCTTCGTCGACCCCTGCGACCTGGACGCGGTCCGCGCGGCGATCCGCCCCGAGACCCAGCTGCTGTTCTTCGAGACGTTGACCAACCCGCTGCTGAAGGCGCCGTCGGTGCGCGGCCTCGCGGAGATCGCGAGGGAGGCCAACGCCCTCCTCGTCGTGGACAACACCTTCCTCACCCCGGTCAACATGCGCCCCCTGGAGCACGGCGCGGACGTCGTCGTGCACAGCGCCACCAAGTACCTGGCCGGGCACAGCGACCTGACCGCGGGCGCGGTCGTCGGCCGGCGGAAGTTCCTCGACCGGATCTGGGCGCAGACGCTGCGCTTCGGCGGCACCCTCGAACCGATCGCCGCCTTCCTCCTGGAACGCGGAATGAAGACCCTTCCGCTGCGCGTCCGCGAGCAGAACGCCAACGCCCTCGAAGTGGCGCGTTTCCTGGCCGGACACGAGCGCGTCGCCGCCGTCCACCACCCGGAACTCGGCGGCCCCCGCTATGCCGACCTGGAATACGCGGACTACCGCGGATTCGGCGGCATGGTGAGTTTCGAGGTGCGCGGCGGCGACGTGGCCGCCCTGGAATTCATGAAGAAACTCCGGATTCCCTATGTGGCGACGAGTCTGGGCGGCGTGGAATCCCTGGTGAGCATGCCGAGCAATACCTCGCACAGTTCGCTCACCGCCCGCCAGCGGTCCCGGATCGGCATCAATCCCGGCCTGGTCCGGTTCTCGGTGGGCATCGAGAACGTCCGCGATCTGGTGCGGGATCTGGACGAGGCGCTCGGCGCACCGGACGAGGAGGACATGCGATGAGGAACAGTTTCAACACGGCCGGCTTCAGCGAAGTGGTCCACGAGATCCGCAACGACCCCGCCGAGGCGGCGTTCCTCTACTCGGCGGAGGCGTGCTCCTCGCCGTACCGGGGGCTGTCGGCGAAGATCGGACCGGCCCTGTTCGGCACGGTGAAGTCCGCGCGCCGCTTCTCCGTCGAGTTGCGCGACGTCGCGCCCGACGGCCCCGGCCCCGACGGCCCGCTGCCGATGCACCTGGCCCTCACCGGCATCGCCTCCTGCGCGCTCACCACGCTGGTCGGCGGCGGCAGCGCCCAGTCGGTGGTCTTCGAGAGCGCCGACATGGACATCGCCTGGGACGGCGGCGCGGTGACGAGCCGGATCGACGTCGGCGGGGTGCCGGACGACGCGACCGTCGCCGAACTCGTCGGTCAGGTCGAGCGGTTCAGCCCCAACTACACGACCCTCACCCGCCCGGTCCCGGTCGCCCTGCGCTACGGGCCGGACGCCGCGCCGGCGAGCGCCGGCACGGCGGAGGGTGCGCCGCCCACCGGCCGCCCGGCCGCCTGCCGGGTCCGCTGGATCAGCGGCACCCAGCTCGCGTCCGCCCCGCTGGACCCGGAGCCGGGCGAGGAGCTGCGCGTCGACGCGCCCAAGCAGCTCACCGGCGTCGACTGGGGGCCCAACCCGCAGGAGTACCTGCTGATGGGTCTGGCCGCCGACGTCGCCTCGCACCTGGGCCGGTGCGCCCGCGAGCTGACCGGCCGGGCCCTGCCCTGGCGGGTCGTGGTCCGCGGCACGGAGGACGTCGGGGGGCTGCTCCAGGCGGACCCGTCGGCCGTCGTGCAGCTCCAGGACATGCGGTGCACGGTGCCGGACGCGTCCGGGCTGTCCGGCGCGGAGCTGGAGAAGGCCGTGGCGGCGGCGTGGGCCGCGTCCGAGGTGCGGTACCTGATCGAGGCGGCCCCGGCCGTCCGGCTCTCCTCGCACCGGGTGGAGTCGTGTCCGGCATGAACCGAGACGGCGCCCTCCGCGTCCTCGCCGTCGGCGCGGGGCCGGCCAACCTGAGCCTGGCGGCCCTCGCCGAGCCGGTCGACGGCCTCCGCGTCACCGCCCTGGAGGCCCGCGACTCCGTCGCCTGGCACCCCGGCCTGCTCTGGCCCGACTCCCGGCTCCAGGTGAGCCCGGTGAAGGACCTGGTCACCCTGGTCGACCCGCGCAGCCGCTTCGGCTTCCTCAACTTCCTGCACGAGCGGGGCCGGTTGTACCGGCACCTGATCGCCGCCGCGGACCACGTCAGCCGCAAGGAGTTCGACCAGTACCTCACCTGGGCCGCCCAGCAATTGGACGTGCGGCTCGGCGAGCGCATCGAGGCGGTGGAGCACGACGGCGACGGGTTCACCGTCCGCACCGGGCGGCGCGTCCACCGGGCGGACCACGTGGTCCTCGGCGTCGGCCGGACCCCGTACGTCCCCGACTGCGCCCGCGGCGCCACCGGCCGCCGGCTGTGGCACGCCGCCGACCACCTCCGCCGGGACGACCGGCTGGACGGCCGGGACGTGCTGCTGGTCGGCGGCGGGCAGAGCGCGGCCGAGGTGGCGCTCGACCTGATGTCCGGCCGGGCCGGGCTGCCGCGCCGGCTGACCTGGGTCACCGGGCGCGAGGGCTTCGCCCCGCTGGACGACTCGCCGTTCGCCGACGAGTGGTTCAACCCCCGCTACGTCGAGTACTTCCGTGAGCTCCCGGCCGGCCCGCGCGCCGCCCTGCTGGAGCGGCAGCGGTCCGCCGGCACCGGGATCACCCGCGAGCTGCTGGCCCGGGTGTACGAGCGGCTGTACGCGCTCGACTACCTCACGGACGGCGGCCCGTTCACCCACGACCTGCTGGCCGGCGTGCGGCTCACCGGGCTCGCGGAAGCCGACGGCGGGTTCCGCGCCGAGCTGGAGGACACCGCCACCGGCGGACGGCGCGCCCTGTCCTGCGACACGGTCGTCCTGGCCACCGGCTACCGCACCGAACTCCCGCCCTGCATGGAGGGGTTGCGCGACCGGATGCCCGTCACCGACGACGGCTACGCGGTCGAGGCGGACTACCGGGTGCGCTGGGACGGCCCCGACCGGCACCGGATCTACGTCCAGGGCGCGGCGCGGCACACCCACGGCGTCGCCGACCCCAACCTCTCGCTGGCCGCCTGGCGTTCGGCCGTGATCCTCAACAGCCTGCTGGGCCGGGAGCACTACGACCTCAAGGCGGACGAGTCGGCCCTCGGGCCCAAGGACCGCGTGGAGGCCCGCCCGTGACCACCGCCGAAGCCCGCCCGCGCCCCTACCGCGAGGTGTTCGCCCTCCCGGGCATGACCCGCTCGGTGCTGCTGATGTTCGTGGCCCGGCTGCCGGTCACGGCGATGGGGCTGACCCTGACCCTGCACGTGGTCAACGGCCTGCACCGGGGCTATGTGGCCGCCGGTCTCGTCGCGACCTCGACGACGGTCGGCACGATGGTCGGCGCCCCGGCGGTCGGCCGGGCCCTGGACCGGCACGGCCTGCGGCCGGTGGTCGCGGTCTGCGCCACGGTCGCGACCGCGTACTGGATCGGCGTCCCGTGGCTGCCGTACGAGGTCCTGCTGGTCGCCGCGTTCCCGGCGGGCGCGCTGGTGATCCCGGTGAGCTCGCTCTCCCGGCAGGTGATCACGGCCCTGGTGCCGGAGGACCGGCGGCGGACGGCGTTCTCGGTGGACGCCGTCGCGATGGAGACCTCCTTCATCGTGGGCCCGGCGGTCGGCATCTACCTGGCCACCCAGTTCTCCAGCCGGCTGGCCCTGACGGTCATCGGCGCGGTCGTCGCCGTGACGGCGGTACTGCTGTACGTGCAGAACCCGCCCCTGCGCGGCAAGAAGGAAGCGGCCGCGCCCGCCCCGGGCACCCCGCGGACCTGGCTCGACGGGCGCATGACGGCGACGCTGCTGATCTCCATGGGCGTGCTGTTCGTGCTCGGCGGGACGGAACTGGCTTTGGTGGCCGTGCTCCGGGCCGGCGGCGAGACCGCGTGGACCGGGGTGGCGGTCGCCATCCTGGCCCTGGGGTCCATCGTCGGCGGCGTGGTGCACGGCGCCCTCCCGCGCTCGCTTCCGCAGTCCGCGCTGATGGCGCTGCTGTCGCTGCTGGTGATCCCGGTCGGCCTGGTCGACGGGCCCTGGTGGCTGCTCGGCCTGGCGCTGGTGCCCATGCAGCTGGTGTGCGCGCCGACGCTGGCGGCCATCGCCGAGAGCGTCAGCCGGCTCGCGCCGCCGCACGCCCGCGGCATGGCCATGGGCCTCCAGGACTCGGTGACCCGGCTCGGCGGCGCCCTGGCCTCCCCGGCCATCGGCTTCGTGATGGACCGCTGGTCGCCCGGCTGGGGCTTCGCGGCCTCCGGCGCCGGCGGGCTGCTGCTCGTGGCCGCCGCCGCGGTGTGCGCCGGCGGCACCCGGGCCCGTACCCGCCCCGCGGCCGAGCGGCCGCCTCTGGACACCCCCACCACTGAACCCTCCATCGGAATGGACAGGTGACGACAATGACGACGACGGACACGGACGCCGCGTCCTGGGCGACCTCCGCCCGCATCTACAACTCTGCCGTCGCCGCGTGGGCGATCGGCGCGGCCTGGGAGGTGGGCGCGCTCGACGAGCTCCAGGAGCAAGGCCGGCTGGACACCGCCGAGTTCGCCGCTCGCAACGACCTGGACCCGGCGTCCACGCTGGGCATGTTCCGGGCGCTCGCCTCGGTCGGTGTCGTCCGCCGGGACGGCACCCGGGTGGTGCCCGCGCAGGACTTCGACGAGATCCAGCGCACCCGCTCCCTCTTCCACTGGCTGGTGCGCGGCAGCGGCGAGCTGTTCCGCCAGATGCCGTCGGTGCTGCGCAACGAGAACCGCGTCGGCACCTTCTACCAGCGCGACCCCGTCGCCATCGCCCGCTCCTGCAAGGAGATCAGCGTCTTCTGCTACGACCCGTGGTTCTGGCGGGCGATGGAGGGGCTGGACTTCGACGTCCGGGTCGCGGCCGACCTGGGCTGCGGCAGCGGCGAGCGCCTGATGCAGATCCTGCGCCGGTACCCGGACGCCCGCGGGCTGGGCGTCGACATCGCGGGCGACTCCCTGAAGGTGGCGGCGGCCGACGCGGCGGACGCCGGGCTGGCGAGCCGGCTGTCCTTCGTCGAGGCGGACATGCTGACCATGGACCCGCGGCCGGAGTTCACCGAGGTGGACCTGCTGACCTGCTTCATGGCCGGGCACGACTTCTGGCCCCGCGAGCAGTGCGTGGCGACCCTCGCCCGGCTGCGCGAACTCTTCCCGAACGCCCGCCGGTTCCTGCTCGGCGACGCCACCCGCTCGGTGGGCGTGCCCGACGCGGAGATGCCGGTGTTCATGCTCGGCTTCGAGGTCGCGCACGACCTGATGGGCACCTTCATGCCCACCATGGCCGACTGGGAGGGCGTCTTCGCGGAGAGCGGCTGGCGGCTGCGGCACAAGCACGACATCGGCATGGTCGCCAACGAGGTCATCTTCGAACTCGAACCCCGGTGACGGCCGGGGCGGCATCGGCATGACGGGACGACGGCCGACGGGCCACAGGGGTGAACAGGCGTGAAGCGAGGGCCGATGACGGCGAAGAGCGACGGGACGGCAGGCGGCGTGGCGCGCCATGCACCTCTCGTGCACGAGGAGTTCGAGGCGCGGGCCCGCCGGTACCCGGCCGAGCGGGCCGTGGCCTGCGGCACCGACGCGCTCACCCGGGCGGAGCTCGACGCCCGGGCCAACCGGCTGGCCCGGTACCTGATCGCCGCGGGCGTGGTCCCGGAAGCGCGGGTGGCCGTGGTGCTGCCGCGCTCGGCGGACGCGCTGGTGGCGCTGTTCGCGGTGCTGAAGGCCGGTGGCACGTACGTCCCGGTGGACCCGGCCCAGCCGGCCGCCCGGATCGCGTCCGTGGTCCGCGCGGCGGACTGCGCGGTGGTGCTGGACGGTCCGGTGGACCTCGACGGCCTGCCGGACACCCCCGTCACCGACGCCGACCGCCCCGCACCCCTGGACCCCGCCCATGCCGCATACGTCGTCCACACCTCGGGCTCGACCGGCACGCCCAAGGGCGTCGTCGTCGAACACCGCGCCCTGGCCGCCCTGTTGCACCGCCACGTCGCCCCGCAGTACGCGGCGGTGGCGGCCGGCGACCGGCTCCGGGTCGCCCTCGTCTCCCCGCTCGCCTTCGACGCGTCCTGGGACCCGGTGCTGGCCATGGTGGCCGGCCACGAACTGCACCTGCTGGACGACGACACGCGCCGCGACCCGGCCGCGCTCACCGCGTACGTGGCCCGGCACGGCGTGGACGTCGTCGACCTCACCCCGTCCCACCTGGAGCAGCTGCTGCCGCACGGCCTGGTCCGGGACCCCGCGGCCCGGCCCAGGCTCGTCGTCCTCGGCGGCGAGGCGCTGCCCGAGCCGCTGTGGCGGGAGCTGCGCGACACCCCCGGCGTCACCGCGCACAACCTGTACGGCCCCACCGAGTGCGTCGTGGACGCGCTGTGGGCGCCGTCCGACGCGGCGGAGGACGTGGTGATCGGCCGGCCGGTCGCGCACGGCGACGCCTACGTGCTGGACGCCAGGCTGCGGCCGGTGGAGGACGGCGAGACCGGCGAACTCTACGTGGCCGGCGCCGGGTTGGCGCGCGGCTACCTGGGCCGGCCCGGGGCGACGGCGTCCCTGTTCGTCGCCGACCCCTTCGCGCCCGGACGCATGTACCGCACGGGCGACCTCGTCCGGCGGGGCGCCGACGGCCTGGTGCGCTACGTGGGCCGGGCAGACGACCAGGTGAAGGTCCGGGGCTTCCGGATCGAGCCGGGCGAGGTCGAGGCGGTCCTCCGCGAGCACCCGGCGGTGGCGGCGGTCGCGGTCCGCGCGCACCGCTTCGGGGCGGGCGACCGGCGGCTGGTGGCGTACGTCGTACCGGCCGGGGAGGTCACACCCGCCGACGTACGCCGGTTCGCCGCGGACCGGCTGCCGGAGCACCTGGTCCCGGCCTCCGTCACCCTGCTGGACGCGCTGCCGCTGACCGCGAACGGCAAGCTGGACCGCGCGGCGCTCCCCGACCCCGGGCCGCTGGTGGCCACCGGCGGCCGGGAGGCGCGTACGGACGCCGAGCGGGTGCTGTGCGCGCACTTCGCGGCGGTGCTGGGCGTGGAGCGGGTGGGCGCCGACGACTCGTTCTTCGAGCTGGGCGGCGACTCGCTGCTGGCCATGCGGCTGGTCGGCCGAATCGGCGCCGCCCTCGGCGCGCGCCCGTCCGTCCGGGACGTCTTCGACGCCCCGACCCCCGCCGGGCTCGCCGCGCGCCTCGCGGACGCCCCGGAGCGGCCCGGCACCCCGCTGACGGCCGGCCCCCGCCCTGACCGCGTCCCGCTGTCGTCCGCGCAGCGGCGGCTGTGGTTCCTCGACCGCCTGGAGGGGCCGAGCCCGACGTACAACGTCCCGCTGGTCTCCCGCCTGTCCGGCCCGCTGGACGCGGACGCGCTGCGGGCGGCGCTGGGCGACGTCGTCGCGCGGCACGAGAGCCTGCGCACGGTGTTCCCGGAGACCGACGGGCAGCCCGTCCAGCACGTCCTGCCCCCGGACGAGGCGGTGCCGGACCTGGAGACCGTACGCCTCGACGCCGCCGTGCCGGACGCACGGCTGGAGGAGGACGCCCGGCGGACCTTCGACCTCTCCCGCGAACTCCCGGTCCGCGCCTGGCTGTACGAAGTCGCGCCCGGCGAGAACGTGTTGCTGCTGCTGGTGCACCACATCGCCACGGACGGCTGGTCGCTGGACCCGCTCGTCCGGGACCTGGGCGAGGCGTACGCCGCCCGCGTCCGGGGCGAGGCGCCGCGCTGGACACCGCTGCCCGTCCAGTACGCCGACTACACCCTCTGGCAGCGCGACCTGCTCGGCGACCCCTCCGACCCCGGCAGCCGGGCCGCCGTACAACTGGCGCACTGGACGCGCGCGTTGGAGGGCATACCCGACGAGCTGGGCCTCCCCTTCGACCGACCACGCCCGGCCGTCGCCTCGTACCAGGGCGGGACGGTCGACTTCCACCTGGACGCCGAGGTCCACCGGAGGCTGGCCGAGCTGGCGCGGGAACGCGGCGTGACGACGTTCATGATGTTCCAGGCGGCCCTGGCCCTGCTGCTGGCGAAGCTCACCGGCGGTACGGACATCCCCGTCGGCACCCCCGTCGCCGGCCGCTCCGACGAAGCGCTCGACGACCTCGTCGGCTTCTTCGTCAACACCCTCGTCCTCCGCACCGACCTCACCGGCAACCCCACCTTCGACGAGCTGCTCACCCGCGTCCGCGACACCGACCTCGCCGCCTTCGCCCACCAGGACGTCCCCTTCGAGCAGGTCGTGGAGGCGGTCAACCCCGTCCGTTCGCTCGCCCGGAACCCGCTGTTCCAGGTGTCGCTGACCATGAACGAGCCGGGCACCGCGCTGTCCCTGCCCGGACTCGCGGTGACCGGACGGCGGCCGGTGCTCGGCGTGGCCCGGTTCGACCTGAACGTCAACTTCCACGAGCGGACCGACGGAGCAGGGGTCGCCGGGCACATCGAGTACAACGCCGACCTCTTCGACGCGTCCACGGTCGAGGCCATGGCCGGCCGGCTCGTCCGCGTCCTCACGGCGGTGGCCGAGGAGCCGGGACGGCCGTGCGGCGCGGTCGACGTCCTCTCCCCGGAGGAGCGCGTACGGATCCTCCGCGACTGGAACGCCACCGCGCTCGACGTGCCGGACACCACCCTCCCCGCGCTGCTGGAGGCCCAGGCCCGGCGCACCCCCGACGCGCCGGCCGTCCAGGCCGCCACCGGCACCCTGACGTACGCGGAGCTCAACGCCCGGGCCAACCGGCTCGCCCGGCACCTCGTCGGCCTCGGCGTGGGTCCGGAGGCGCTGGTCGCGCTACGGCTGCCGCGCTCGGCGGACCTCGTGGTCGCCGTCTGGGCGGTCCTGAAGGCCGGCGGCGCCTACCTGCCGATCGACGGCGAGTACCCGGCCGAGCGGAACGCGTTCATGCTGGAGGACGCCCGCCCGGCGACCGTCCTGTCCGAGCTGCCCGACGTCTCCCACCTGCCGTCCGGCGACCTCACGGACGCCGAACGCCTCGAACCGCTGCTGCCCGCGCACCCCTGCTACGTCATCTACACCTCGGGCTCCACCGGCGTCCCGAAGGCCGTGTCGATGCCGGGCGGCGCGCTGGTCAACCTGGTCGTCTGGTGGGCGACCGTCGAACCGCCCGCCCGCATCGCCCTGTTCTCGGCGACCAGCTTCGACGTCTCGCCGATGGAACTCCTCATCGCCACCACGTCCGGCGGCTGCGTGCTGGTCCCGGACGACGCGATCCGCAAGGACGCCGAGAAGCTCGTCGCCTGGCTCGGCGAGCACGAGGTGAGCGACCTGACCGTCGTCCCGAACCTGGTGCTGAACTCCGTCTGCGAGGCGGCCCGCGCCGCCGGCACCCGCCTCCCGGCGTTGCGCCACGTCGGCCAGGGCGGCGAGGCGCTCGTCCTCTCGTCGGCCGTCGAGGACCTGTTCGCCGAGGCGGACGGCCGGCGGCTGGACAACTGCTACGGCCCCACCGAGACGCACATGGCGACCGGCTACCGGATGCCCGCCGACCCGGCGGACTGGCCGGCGGACCCGCCGATCGGCCGGCCCATCGGCAACACCACGGTGTACGTGCTCGACCGCTGGCTCCAGCCGGTCCCCCCGGGCGTGATCGGCGAACTGTACATCGGTGGAGCCCAGTTGGCGCGTGGCTACCTCAATCGGCCGGCGCAGACCGCCGGGCGGTTCGTGGCCGACCCGTTCGGCCCGCCCGGCTCCCGCCTGTACCGCACCGGCGACCTGGTGCGCTGGCGGGCCGACGGCGAGCTGCTGTTCACCGGGCGGGCCGACCACCAGGTGAAGATCCGCGGCTTCCGGATCGAGCTGGGCGAGATCGAGGCGCTGCTGCGGCGCCACCCGGACGTGGCCCAGGTGGCCGTCCTGGCGGTGGCGGACCGGCCGTCGGTCAAGCGGCTCGTCGCGTACGTCGTCCCCAACGGCCGGGCGCCGGAGCCGGACGCGCTGCGCCGGTACGTCGCCGCGTCCCTGCCGGACTACATGGTGCCGTCGGCGTTCGTCACCCTGGACCGGATGCCGCTGAGCCCCAACGGCAAGCTGGAGCGCCGGCACCTGCCCGCGCCCGCCGCCGAGGCGTCCCGGCGGCCCCGCACCTGGGTGGAGAAGGTGCTGTGCGAGATCTGGGCCGAGGTGCTGGACGCGCCGGGGGCCGGGATCGACGACGACTTCTTCGCGCTGGGCGGGCACTCGCTGACCGCGACCAAGGTGATGAGCCGGGTGCGCGGCAGGCTCCGCGCCGACCTGCCGGTCCGGTCCCTCTTCGAGCGGCCGACGCCGGCCGGGCTCGCCGAGCTCGTCGGCACGGCCGGGGCCGCCGGGCACGCCCTGACGGCGGGGCCGCGCCCGGAGCGCGTCCCGCTGTCGTCCGCGCAGCAGCGGCTGTGGTTCCTCGACCGCCTGGAGGGCCCGAGCCCCACGTACAACAACCCACTCGTCTCCCGGCTGTCCGGCCCGCTGGACGCGGCTGCCCTGCGGGCGGCGCTGCGGGACGTGGTGGCGCGGCACGAGAGCCTGCGGACGGTGTTCCCGGAGG
Organism: Streptomyces huiliensis; assembly: GCF_020037025.1. Classification (GTDB taxonomy): domain Bacteria; phylum Actinomycetota; class Actinomycetes; order Streptomycetales; family Streptomycetaceae; genus Streptomyces; species Streptomyces huiliensis. Next base: position 32,590 of record NZ_JAIQLH010000166.1, read on the forward strand.
TCGACGGGCAGCCCGTCCA
>NZ_JAIQLH010000167.1 GCF_020037025.1 Streptomyces huiliensis
GGTGTTCCCGGAGGTCGACGGGCAGCCCGTCCAGCGCGTCCTGCCCGTCGACGAAGCGGTCCCGGCGCTGGAGTCCGTACGCCTCGGCGCCGACGCGCTCGACGCGCGGCTGCGCGAGGACGCCCGGCGGACGTTCGACCTGACGCGGGAGATCCCGGTGCGGGCGTGGCTGTACGCGCTCGGCCCGGACGAGCACGTGCTGATGGCCGTGGTGCACCACATCGCCTCCGACGGCTGGTCGCTGGACCCG
>NZ_JAIQLH010000168.1 GCF_020037025.1 Streptomyces huiliensis
GGCGCCGGGCTGGTGTGGATCCCGCGCCGGGCCGGGGAGCGCGGCGCGGTCGAGGCGGGAGCGCTGCCCGGGCTGCTGCCCGGCGGCCGGCCCGCCACCGATCCGCGCGCCCGTGAGGAGACGGCCGCCGTCTGGGGCCTGCCCGAGCTGCCGCGCGGCACGGGCCGGGACACCGGTCAGATCGTCGAGGCCGCCGCCACCGGCGAGTTGGCCGCCCTGCTCGTCGCCGGGGTGGAGCCCGCCGACCTGCCGGACCCCGGGCGGGCGCGTGAAGCGCTGGACGCGGTCGGCTTCCTGGTCTCGCTGGAGCAGCGGCCGAGCGAGGTGACGGACCGGGCGGACGTGGTCTTCCCCGTCTCGGCCGTCGTCGAGCGGTCCGGGACGTTCGTCGACTGGGAGGGCCGGGCCCGCCCGTTCGAGGCCGCGCTCAAGCCCGACCAGATGGTCCGTCGGCACGTCCTGCCCGACCTGCGCGTCCTGCACCTGCTCGCCGACGCGATGGCCGCGGAGGCGGCGGGTCCGCAGCAGGCCGTGCCGCTGCGGCTGCCCGACGTCCGGGCGGCGCGCGCCGAACTGGCCCGGCTGGGCCGCTGGACCGGCGCCCGCGCCGCAGATCCCGCCGAACCCGCCCGCCCGGTGCCCACCGCGGGCCCGGGCGAGGCCGTGCTCGCCGGCCACCGGCTGCTGCTCGACCAGGGCCGGCTCCAGGACGGCGACGACGCCCTGGCCGCCACCCGGCACCCGGCCGTCGCCCGCCTCTCCCCGGCGACGGCGGCCGAGACGGGCGTCGTGGACGGCGAGCCGCTGGCCGTCACCGGACCGGCCGGCACCGTCCGGCTGCCGCTGCTGATCACGCCCATGCCGGACCGGGTGGTCTGGCTCCCGCTCAACTCCACGGGCGGCGGCGTCGCCTCCGACACCGGGGCGCGCCCCGGGGAGGCCGTGCGCATCGCACCCGGCGGGGACCCCGAGGGACCGGAGGTGCTGTCGTGATCCCCGCCGTGGACGCGGTCCGGCCGGGGGAGCCCGGCTCCCCGCTCGGCCTGGCCGTCGAGAACCTCTCGATGTTCGGCCACGACCCCTGGTGGCTGGTGGTCGTCAAGGCCGTCTTCTGCTTCGCGTTCGTGATGCTGACGGTGCTGGTTTCGATCGTCATGGAACGCAAGTTGATCGGCTGGATGCAGCTGCGCATCGGCCCCAACCGGCACGGCCCCTGGGGGATGCTCCAGTCGCTGGCCGACGGTGTGAAGCTGATGCTGAAGGAAGACATCGTCGTCAAGCGCGCCGACAAGGTCGTGTACGTGCTGGCGCCGATCGTCGCGGCCGTCCCGGCGTTCATGGCGATCGCGGTGATCCCGTTCGGGCCCGCCGGCGACGAGGTGTCGATCTTCGGCACCCGGACCACGATGCAGCTCACCGACCTGCCCATCGGCGTCCTCTACATCCTGGCCACGGCCTCCGTCGGCATCTACGGGATCGTCCTCGGCGGCTGGTCCTCCGGCTCCACGTACCCGCTGCTCGGCGGTCTCCGCTCCTGCGCCCAGATGATCTCCTACGAGATCGCGATGGGGCTGTCGTTCGCCGCGGTCTTCCTCTACTCCGGCTCGATGTCCACCTCGGCGATCGTGGACGCGCAGCACAACCGCTGGTACGTGCTGCTGCTGCCGGTCTCCTTCATCGTCTACATCGTCGCGATGGTCGGCGAGACGAACCGGGCGCCGTTCGACCTGCCGGAGTCCGAGGGCGACCTGGTCGGCGGCTTCAACACCGAGTACTCGTCGATCAAGTTCGCGATGTTCATGCTCGCCGAGTACGTGAACATGGTGACGGTCTCGTCGGTCGCGGTGACGCTGTTCCTGGGCGGCTGGCGGGCGCCGTACCCGGTCTCGGCCTTCTGGGAGGGCGCGAACCACGGCTGGTGGCCGATGCTCTGGTTCGTCATCAAGCTCCAGTTGCTGCTGTTCTTCTTCATCTGGCTGCGCGCGACCCTGCCCCGGCTGCGCTACGACCAGTTCATGAAGCTGGGCTGGAAGATCCTCATCCCGGTCTCGATGGTCTGGCTGATGCTCGTGGCGACCGTGCGGGCGCTGCGGAACGAGGACTACGACTTCCAGTCGATCGTCCTCTACGTCGCGGGCGCGGTCGTCGCGATCCTGCTGGTCTCCTTCGTCGCCGACCTCTTCCGGGGCCGGGGCGAGCCGGGGCGCGAAGTGCCCGACGGCGACGGCGATTTCGATCCCTTGGCGGGCGGCTACCCCGTCCCGCCGCTGCCCGGGCAGACGCTGCCGCCGGTGCCGCGCCGCAGGTCACGGCGGGACCGGGAGCTCAGCGAGGTCTCTGTCAGTGGTGGGGTGCATACTCTGAGTGACGAGTCCGACGGATCTCGTGGACCTCGTGGACCTCGTGACGGAAAGGAGGCCGGCGGTGCCTGAGTCTGCCCGCGAGGGCGCCCCGCGTCCCCGCAAGAACCCCGTGGCCGGTTTCGGGGTGACGTTCAAGGACGTCTTCAAGAAGCGGCTGACCGAGCAGTATCCGGAGTACAAGAAGCCCACCGCGCCGCGCTTCCACGGCCGGCACCAGCTCAACCGCCATCCGGACGGCCTGGAGAAGTGCATCGGCTGCGAGCTGTGCGCCTGGGCCTGCCCGGCCGACGCCATCTACGTCGAGGGCGCGGACAACACGGACGAGGAGCGCTACTCGCCGGGCGAGCGGTACGGGCGCGTCTACCAGATCAACTACCTGCGCTGCATCCTGTGCGGGCTGTGCGTCGAGGCGTGCCCGACCCGGGCGCTCACCATGACGAACGAGTACGAACTCGCCGACAAGAGCCGGGAATCGCTCATCTACACCAAGGAGGAGCTGCTCGCCGGCCTGGAGGACGGCATGGTCGACTCCCCGCACGCGATCTTCCCCGGCATGACCGAACAGGACTACTACCGGGGGCTGGTGACCGAGGCGGCGCCCGGCACCGAGCGCCAAGTGGCGGTCAGCAAGGGCGAGAAGCCCGCGTCCGAGGGGGTGGAGGCGTGAACGGCGTGATCGCGGCCGGGGACTCCGTCACCTCCACCGGCGAGGCCGTCCAGTTCTGGATCCTCGCGGTCGTCGCCACGGGCGGCGCGCTGGCCACGGTGCTGATGAGGAAGGCGGTGCACAGCGCCCTCTCCCTCGCGGGGACGATGATCGTGCTGGCGGTGTTCTACCTCGCCAACGGCGCCTACTTCCTGGGCATCGTGCAGATCGTCGTCTACACCGGCGCGATCATGATGCTGTTCCTCTTCGTGGTCATGCTCGTCGGCGTCTCCGCCGCCGACTCGCTCCGCGAGACCATCCGGGGCCAGCGGTGGCTGGCCGCCCTGTGCGGGCTGGGCTTCGGCATCCTGCTGGTCGCCGGCATCGCCAACGCCTCGCTGCACCACTTCGACGGGCTCGGCCAGGCCAACTCCGGCGGCAACGTCGAGGGGCTCGCCGCCCTGGTCTTCACCAAGTACGTCTTCGCCTTCGAGATCACCGGCGCCCTGCTGATCACCGCCGCGGTCGGAGCCATGGTGCTCACCCACCGCGAGCGCATCCGCCGGGCCGCCACCCAGAAGGAGCTGTCGCGGCAGCGGGTGCGGGAGAACGCCCACGTGGCGCCGCTGCCCGCGCCCGGCACCTACGCCCGGCACAACGCCAACGACATCCCCGCCCTGCTGCCGGACGGCACCCCGTCCGAGCTCAGCGTCAGCCCGACGCTCCGCGCCCGCGGCCAGGTGCGGGACGTCTCCGGCGAGGCGCTCGCGGACCTCGCGGCGCTGGAGCAGCGGTCGCGCGAGTGGCTGGAGCGCGACGGCGACGAGGACCGGAAGGGAGCCGTCAAGTGAACCCGGTCAGCTATCTCTACCTGTCCGCCCTGCTGTTCACCATCGGGGGCGTCGGGGTGCTCGTCCGGCGGAACGCGATCGTCGTCTTCATGTGCGTCGAGCTGATGCTGAACGCCTGCAACCTGGCGTTCGTCACCTTCTCCCGGATGCACGGCAACCTCGACGGCCAGATCATCGCCTTCTTCACGATGGTCGTCGCCGCGGCCGAGGTCGTCGTCGGACTCGCGATCATCGTCTCGGTCTACCGCGCCCGCCACTCGGCCTCGGTCGACGACGCCAGTCTGCTGAAGCTGTAAGGGGACGCCGCCAATGGAGAACCTCATCGGACTGCTCGTCCTCGCGCCCCTGCTGGGGGCGGGGATCCTGCTCTGCGGCGGCCGGGCCCTGGACCGCGTCGGCCACTGGCTGGGCACCCTGCTCGCGGCCGTCTCCTTCGCCCTCGGCGCCGTGCTCTTCGCCGACATGCTGGGCCGCGACGCCGAGGACCGCGCGCTGGACGTCACCGTCTTCCAGTGGGTGCCGGTCGGCGGTTTCCGCGCCGACGTCGGCTTCCACCTCGACCAGCTGTCCATGACCTTCGTCCTGCTGATCACGGGCGTGGGCACGCTGATCCACCTGTACTCCGTGGGGTACATGGAGCACGACGAGCGGCGCCGCCGCTTCTTCGGCTACCTGAACCTCTTCCTCGCCGCGATGCTGCTGCTCGTCGTGGCCGACAACTACCTGCTGCTGTACGTCGGGTGGGAGGGCGTCGGCCTGGCGTCCTACCTGCTGATCGGCTTCTGGCAGCACAAGCCGAGCGCCGCGACCGCCGCCAAGAAGGCGTTCCTCGTCAACCGCGTCGGCGACGTCGGCCTGTCCATCGCGATCATGCTGATGTTCACCACGTTCGGCACCTTCGCCTTCGACCCGGTGCTCGGCGACGCGGACCGGGCGGGCGAGGGCAAACTGACGGCGATCGGGCTGATGCTCCTCCTCGCCGCCTGCGGCAAGTCCGCCCAGGTGCCGCTGCAGAGCTGGCTCGGGGACGCAATGGAGGGCCCGACCCCGGTCTCCGCCCTGATCCACGCGGCCACCATGGTGACCGCCGGCGTCTACCTGATCACCCGCTCCGGCGCGATCTTCGAGGGGGCGCCGGACGCCCAGCTGGCCGTGGTCACGGTCGGGGCGGTCACGCTCCTCTTCGGTGCGATCGTCGGTTGCGCGAAGGACGACATCAAGAAGGCGCTGGCCGGTTCGACGATGTCGCAGATCGGCTACATGGTGCTCGCCGCCGGGCTCGGCCCGATCGGCTACGTCTTCGCGATCATGCACCTGGTGACCCACGGCTTCTTCAAGGCCGGGCTGTTCCTCGGTGCCGGGTCGGTCATGCACGGCATGAACGACGAGGTGGACATGCGCCGTTACGGCGGCCTGTGGCGCTACATGCCGGTCACCTTCGTCACCTTCGGACTCGGCTACCTCGCCATCATCGGGTTCCCCGGCCTGTCGGGCTTCTTCTCCAAGGACAAGATCATCGAGGCGGCGTTCGCCAAGGGCGGCACCGAGGGCTGGATCCTCGGCGGCACGGCCCTGCTCGGCGCGGCCATCACCGCGTACTACATGACCCGCGTGATGATCATGACCTTCTTCGGTGAGAAGCGCTGGGCCCCGGCCCCGTCGCCGGACCGGCCGAGCGCAGAGCCCGCCGCGGAGAAGCACGGCGACGGGACGCACGGCGCCGGGGAGCTCCCGCACCCGCACGAGTCGCCGAAGTCGATGACGATCCCGATGATCCTGCTCGCCGTCGGATCGGTCTTCGCGGGCGGGCTGTTCACCCTCAACGACACCTTCCTGAAGTGGCTGGAGCCCGTCACCGGGCATGAGGAGGGCGACTCCCCGGTCAGCGCGCTCACCGTCACCGGGGCGACCATGGCCGTCCTCGTCGTCGGCGTCGCGCTCGCCTGGGCCCAGTACGGCCGCAAGCCCGTCCCCGTCACCCCGCCCCGCGGCTCGCTCCTCACCCGGGCGGCCCGCCGCGACCTGCTCCAGGACGACTTCAACCACATCGTCCTCGTACGCGGCGGGGAGCAGCTCACCCGCGGCCTGGAGGCGATCGACCGCACGGTGGTGGACGGCGCCGTCAACGGGACCGCCGTCACCGTCGGCGGCCTCTCCGGCCGGATGCGCCGGCTGCAGAACGGCTACGCGCGGTCGTACGCGGTCTCGATGTTCGGCGGCGCGGCGGTGCTGATCGCCGCGACCCTGCTGATGAGGGCGGTTTGATCATGTCATTTCCCCTGCTCACCGCGACGGCCGCGGTCCCCGCCGCGGGCGCGGTCCTCACCGCGGCGGTCCCGGCCGCCAAGCGCGAGGCGGCCAAGTGGCTCGCGCTCCTCTTCGCCCTGGCGACCCTGGGCCTCGCCGCCGTCCAGCTCGCCCGCTTCGACCCGGACGGGAAGACCTTCCAGCTCACCGAATCACACGCCTGGATCGCGGACTTCGGGGTCCGCTACGAACTGGGCGTCGACGGGATCGGCGTGGTCCTCGTCGCCCTGACGGCGCTGCTCGTGCCGTTCGTCCTGCTGGCCGGCTGGCACGACGCCGAGCCGCTGGAGACCGCGGCGGCGGACCGGCGCTGGCGGCCCACCCAGGGCTTCTTCGCCCTGATCCTGATGGTCGAGGCGATGGTGGTGATCTCCTTCGAGGCCACCGACGTCTTCCTCTTCTACGTCTTCTTCGAAGCCATGCTCATCCCGATGTACTTCCTCATCGGCGGCTTCGGGGACCGGACCGGGGAGCCCGCCGACGCGGGCGAGGCGGCGGCCCGCCGCTCGCGCGCCGCCGTGAAGTTCCTCCTCTACAACCTCGCCGGCGGGCTCGTCATGCTGGCCGCGGTGGTCGGCCTGTACGCGGTCACCGCCGACCAGCTGGGCGCCGGCACCTTCTCGCTCCAGGAGATCGTCCAGGCCCGGTCCTCCGGCGACCTCAAATTCGCCACCGTCACCGAACGCGCCCTGTTCCTCGGCTTCTTCTTCGCCTTCGCCGTCAAGGCACCGCTCTGGCCGCTGCACACCTGGCTGCCCGGTGCGATGGGCGAGGCCACCGCGCCCGTGGCCGTCCTGATCACCGCCGTGGTCGACAAGGTCGGCACCTTCGCGATGCTGCGGTTCTGCCTCCAGCTCTTCCCCGGGGCGTCGAAGTGGGCCACTCCGGTGATCATCGCGCTGGCGCTGGTCAGCATCCTCTACGGCGCCCTGCTCGCCGTCGCCCAGCGTGACATCAAGCGGCTGATCGCCTACGCCTCGATCTCCCACTTCGGCTTCATCATCCTCGGCGTCTTCGCGATGACCACCCAGGGCCAGGGCGGCGCCACGCTCTACATGGTCAACCACGGGATCTCCACCGCCGCGCTGATGCTGGTCGCGGGCTTCCTGATCAGCCGCCGCGGCTCCCGGCTCATCGCCGACTACGGCGGGGTGCAGAAGGTCGCCCCGGTCCTCGCGGGCACCTTCCTGATCGGCGGCCTGGCCACGCTCTCGCTGCCCGGCCTGGCGCCGTTCGTCTCCGAATTCCTGGTCCTGGTCGGCACCTTCACCCGCTACCCGGTGGCGGGCGCGATCGCCACCGTCGGCATCGTCCTCGCCGCGCTCTACGTCCTGGTGCTCTACCAGCGCACCATGACGGGCCCGGTGAAGGAGTCCGTGCGGGGCATGCCCGACCTGCGGGCCCGCGAACTCGTCGTCGTCACCCCGCTGATCGCCCTGCTCCTCTTCCTGGGCGTCTACCCGAAGCCGGTGACGCGGATCCTCGACCCCGCCGTCGAACACACCATGTCCCAGGTCCACAAGACCGACCCCCGGCCCGATGTCCGGGTGAGCACCGCGGAGGGCGCGAAGTGAGCCGAGCAGCCGCCGTCCACAGCCTGTGGACGGATTCGTCCGTGTCGGCGGTCCTCGCCGACGCCCCGAGGAAGATCCCCGCACCGCACATCGAGTACGCCCAGCTCTCACCGGTGCTGATCGTCCTCGGCGCCGCCGTGGTGGCCGTCCTCGCGGAGGCGTTCCTGCCGCGCAGGTCCCGCCACCTCGCCCAGGTGGCGATCACCGTCGTCGGACTCGCCGCCGCGTTCGCCGCCGTCGTCGCGCTCGCGGCCAAGGGCTACGCGACAGGGAAGGCGCACGTGGCGGCGATGGGCGCGGTCGCCGTCGACGGCCCGGCCCTCTTCCTCCAGGGCACGATCCTCCTCGTCGCCCTGGTCGCCGCCCTCGGCTTCGCCGAACGCCGGCTCGACCCCGCCGCGCACGGCCGTCCCGTCGACTCGTTCGCCGCCCAGGGCGCCGCCGTCCCCGGCGGCGACGCCGAACAGGAGGCGGTGAAGGCCGGCTGGACCACCAGCGAGGTCTTCCCGCTGCTGCTGTTCGCGGTCGCCGGCATGCTGGTGTTCCCGGCCGCCGACGACCTGCTGACCCTCTTCGTCGCGCTGGAGGTCTTCTCCCTCCCGCTGTACGTCCTGTGCGCGCTGGCCCGCCGCAAGCGGCTGCTCTCCCAGGAAGCGGCGGTCAAGTACTTCCTCCTCGGCGCCTTCTCCTCCGCCATCCTCCTCTTCGGCGTGGCCCTGCTCTACGGCTACGCCGGCACCGTCACCTACTCCGGCATCGCCGACGTCGTCAACGGCACCGTCCGCACCGTCTCGCCGGCCCTCGCCTCCTCCACGGGCAACGACGCGCTGCTGCTCATCGGCGGCGCGATGGTCCTCATGGGCCTGCTCTTCAAGGTCGGCGCCGCGCCCTTCCACATGTGGACGCCCGACGTCTACCAGGGCGCCCCCACGCCCGTCACCGGCTTCATGGCCGCCGCCACCAAGGTCGCCGCCTTCGGCGCCCTGCTCCGGCTGCTGTACGTCGTCCTGCCCGGGCTGCGCTGGGACTGGCGGCCGGTCATGTGGGGCGTCGCCATCCTGACGATGCTGGTCGGCGCGATCGTCGCCATCACCCAGACGGACGTGAAGCGGCTCCTCGCCTACTCGTCCATCGCCCACGCCGGCTTCATCCTCGCCGGCGTCATCGCCATCAGCCCCGACGGCGTCTCCTCCGTCCTCTTCTACCTGGCCGCCTACTCCTTCGTCACCCTCGGCGCCTTCGCCGTCGTGACCCTGGTCCGGGACGCCGGCGGCGAGGCGACCCAGCTGTCCAAGTGGGCCGGCCTCGGCCGGCGTTCCCCCCTCGTCGCCGCCGTCTTCGCCGTCTTCCTCCTCGCCTTCGCCGGCATCCCACTGACCAGCGGCTTCGCCGGCAAGTTCGCCGTCTTCAAGGCCGCGGCCGCGAGCGGCGGCGCTCCGCTGGTGATCGTGGGTGTGGTGTCCTCGGCCATCGCCGCGTTCTTCTACGTCCGAGTGATCGTCCTGATGTTCTTCAACGAGCCGCGCGCGGACGGACCCACGGTCGCCGTCCCGAGCCCTCTGACGTCGGTGGCGATCGGGGTGGGAGTCGTAGTGACGCTGGTGCTCGGCGTGGCGCCACAGTACTTCCTGGATCTGGCGGGGGACGCGGGGGTGTTCGTGCGCTGAGGGTGCCCCAGCCCCCTTTGTTCGCGGCTTCGCCGCTCGTCCTCAAGCGCCGGGCGGGCTGCATCAGCCCGTCCGGCGCTTGAGGGCAACCGCGCGGAGCGCGGTTTCGGGTGCGAGGCCCGCCCCCGCAAGAAACGGGAAGGGGCGGGCCTGGGGACCCCCCTACCGGCTCCCGGCGGGAAGCACGCGGCCCGCCACCTCGCCGAGGCCGATCCGGGCGCCGTTCGGGCCCGGGGCCCAGGCTGTGAGCAGGACCTCGTCGCCGTCCGCGAGGAACGGGCCCTTGCCGGCGGTGATTTCGAGCAGGCAGCCGAGCTGGTCCGACTCCGGGCCGCTCACCGTGCCGGACGCGTAGAAGTCGCCGGTCCGGAGGGAGGCGCCGTTCACGGTCATGTGGGCGAGCTGCTGGGCGGCCGTCCAGTACATGGCGGAGAAGGGCGGGCGGGAGACGACCTCGCCGTTGATGCGGACCTCCAGGCGGATGTCGATGCCGCCGGGCTCGGGGGCGTCCGCGTCGTCGAGGTAGGGGAGCAGCGGGAAGTCGCGGGGCGGGGGCGCGACGCGGGACGCGTCGAGGGCCTCCAGGGGGGTGATCCAGGCGGATACCGAGGTCGCGAAGGACTTGCCGAGGAACGGGCCGAGCGGCACGTACTCCCAGGACTGGATGTCGCGCGCGGACCAGTCGTTGACGAGGCAGACGCCGAAGACGTGGTCGCGGAAGGCGTCCAGCGGCACGGGCGTCCGGGCCGGTGCCGGGGTGCCGACGACGAAGCCGACCTCGGCCTCGATGTCCAGCCGCCGGGACGGGCCGAACGAGGGCAGCTCCTCGTCGGGCGCCTTGCGCTGCCCCTGGGGGCGTACGACGTCCGTGCCCGAGACGACGACCGTGCCCGCGCGCCCGTGGTAACCGATGGGCAGGTGCTTCCAGTTCGGCGGCAGTGCCTCGCCGTTGGGGCGGAAGATGCGCCCCGCGTTGGTCGCGTGGTGCTCGCTCGCGTAGAAGTCGACGTAGTCCGCGACCTCGAACGGCAGGTGCAGGGTCACTTCGTCCAGCGGATGGGCGTGGCCGCCGGGCAGGGTCCCGTCGTCGAGCATGCCGCGGATCTCGGCGCGGACCGCCTGCCAGACCGGGCGCCCGGCGGCCATCAGCGGGTTGAGGACCGGCTGGTCCAGCAGATCGGCGTACGCGGACCCGCGCTCGGCGGCGGCGGTCGCCGCGTCGAGCACGTACGCGCCGTAGCGCACGCCGATCCGCGGGTGGTCGGGGGCGTTCGGGGTGGTGAAGACGCCATAGGGGAGTGCGTCCGCGCCGAAGGGGTCTCCTTCGGGCAGTTCGTGGGGGCTGTGCTGGGGCATGGGTCTCGCGGCCTCGCCTTCTCCACTCGGAATGCACGTCACCATGCACGTCGGATGCACGGGAGCCACACATTACGGGTTGACGGCCGACGGGCAAGAGCTGTTCGAGGGCCGTTCCCGCCCTGGGAAACGGTGTTCTAAAGCGGGGAAAAGGTAGGGCAATGTCCGGTAACTCCTTGCTGGAGGCGATGATTCCGAAGTAGCGTCCTAAGTCGGGTCACACACAGTGGGGGGCCGCTGAGGCGGGGTGGCCGAGGGGGGAGCTGGTGGCGAGCAGGAGCGCGTCCGTATCGGCGGACCGGTCAGTGCCCGGGTTGATCGTGAAGTTCGGTGACTATCCCCTGCACCATGGCGGCGTCGGGGCGATCCGCAGCCTCGGAAGACTCGGCGTACCGATGTACGCGATCACCGAGGACCGGTGGACTCCCGCGGCCGTCTCGCGATATCTGAGCGCCGGCTTCGTCTGGCCGACGACCGGCACCGAACGGGCCGGGGAGCTGGTGGCGGGCCTGCTCCGGATAGGCGAGCGGATCGGCCGTCCGACCGTGCTGCTGCCCACCGACGAGGAGGCGGCCGTGCTCATCGCCGAGCACGCGGACGCGCTGGCCGGCCCGTTCCTCTTCCCGCCGGTGGAACGGGAGTTGCCCCGGCGGCTGGCGAGCAAGCAAGGGCTGTACGAGTTGTGCGTGGAGCACGGGGTGCCGGCACCCGCGACGCTGTTCCCCGCCACCTACGAGGAGATCGAGAAGTACGCCGGCACCGCCGTCTTCCCCGTGGTGGCCAAGAACCGCGAGGCGTTCGAGCGCCGCCGCCGGCCGGCCGTGGCCGGGACGACCCGGATCGCCGACGCCCGCCGGCTGCTGGAGCTGGCCCGCGAGTGGGGGCCCGCGCCCGGTGTGATCCTCCAGGAGTACCTGCCGCGCGAGGAGGCCGAGGACTGGATCGTCCACGCCTACTTCGACGCCGACAGCGCGCCGCGCGCCCTGTTCACCGGCGTCAAGGTGCGCTCCTGGCCGCCGCACGCGGGCATGACCGCCAACGCCTACGTCGTCGACAACCCCGAACTGGCGGCTATTTCCGCCCAGTTCATCAAGCAGATCGGCTTCTGCGGCATCGTCGACCTCGACTGGCGGTTCGACCGCCGCGACGGGCGGTACAAGCTGCTCGACTTCAACCCCCGGATGGGCGCCCAGTTCCGGCTCTTCGAGAGCGAGGCGGGCATAGACGTCGTCCGCGCCCAGCACCTCGACCTCACCGGGCGGGCGGTCCCCGAGGGCGAGCAGCTGACCGGCCGGCGGTTCGTCGTCGAGAACATCGACCTGCCCGCCCTCGCCGCGTACCGCCGCAGCGGCTACACCACCCCGCACGCGCCCGCCCGCGCCAACGGCACGGAGCTCGCCTGGGCCGCGCGGGACGACATGAAACCGTTCCTGACCATGCTCGCCCGGCTCGTCCGGCCCGGGACCAGACACCTGTGGCAGATGTGGCGCTCCCGGCGCCGCGCCCACGCGGCCGCCGCCCGGGCGGCGGCCGCCCCGCCGACCGTCGTGGCCGAGCGGACGGAGTGACGGGCGGGGGCCCGGCCCCGGGCTCCGGCCGGAGACGGACGGCTCAGGACGGCCGGGGGTGGCCGGGGGTGACCGTGGGGCCGAGGGTGGCCGTGGGGCCGAGGGTGGCCGTGGGGCCGAGGGGGGGACCGCGCCTGCGAGGACGACCACGCCGGCCGCCGTGCCACCCCCGCACCACACCCACCCCCGCACCACACCCACCCCCGCACCACACCCACCCCCGCACCACACCCACCCCCGCACCACACCCACCCCCGCACCACACCCACCCCCGCACCACACCCACCCCCGTTCCACCCCGCAATTCCCGCGTACGCGCCGCGTACGCGGAGGTGACGCAGCAGACCGGCCCCGCGGGCGCGGGCCGGGAAACGCCCTGGGAGGGGACACGTGACACTTCCGGTAGCAGTCATCGGGGCCGGCCCCTACGGCCTGTCGACCGCAGCGCATCTGAAGGCGCGCGGCGTTCCGACGCGCGTCTTCGGCTCGCCGATGGTGAGCTGGCGGGAGCACATGCCCGTCGGGATGCTGTTGAAATCCACCCCCTCGGCCTCGGACATCGACGCTCCGCAGCCCGGCCACACGCTGCTCGACTACTGCGTGGAGGCGGGGGAGCGGCGTTACGAGTCCGACTGGGACATCATTCCCGTCGAGACGTTCGCGGCGTACGGGCAGTGGTTCCAGCAGCGGCTGGTGCCGGGGCTCGAGCAGGTGCGGGTGAAGTCCGTGGAGCGGCGCCAGGGCGGTCCCGGCTTCGAGCTCAAGCTGGACTCCGGCGAGCAGTTCGCCGCCCGCGCGGTCGTGGTGGCCACCGGCCTGAGCGGGCTGGCCCGGGTGCCCGACGAGCTGGCCGCGGCGGTGCCCGACGGCCCGGCCGAGGGCGGCCCGTTCTCGCACAGCTCGCACCACCGCGATCTGACCGGCTTCGCCGGCCGGCACGTCGCCGTGATCGGCGCGGGCCAGTCCGCCCTGGAGACCGCCGTCCTGCTCGCGGAGGCGGGCGCCGCCTCGGTGCGGGTCGTCGCCCGGCGGCGCGGGGCGGTCCGGTTCGGGGCGGCGCCGGACGGGCAGTCGCCGCTGAAGCCGGACACCCCGTTCGGGCGGGCCTGGTCGCTGTACGCGTTCTCTTACCACGCGGACGGCTTCCGCCGGCTGCCCCCGAGCACCCGCGAGTACCTGGTCCGCCGGGTCCTCGGGCCGCTCGGCGCCTGGTGGCTGCGCGAGCGCTTCGTGGGCCGGGTGCAGGTCACGGAGGGCAAGCGGATCGTCCGGGCCCGGCTGGTGGAGGGCCGCCCGGTGCTCACGCTGGCCGGGGCCGTCGGCGGGGCGGAGAGCGAGCTCGCCGCCGACCACGTGATCGCCGCCACCGGCTACCAGGTCGACCTGGCCGCCCTGGACTTCCTCGGCGACACCGTCCGCGCCCGGCTGGCGGCGAGCGCCGGCGGTCCCCGCCTCGGCGCGGGGTACCAGTCGTCGGTCCCCGGGCTCTTCTTCACGGGCCTGCCGGCGGCGGCGAGCTACGGCCCTGTGATGCGGTTCGTCTGCGGGACGACGTACGCGTCGCCGCGGCTGGCACGGGCGGTGGCGGCGCTCTGACGGGCCGTGACCGCCGGGTGGTGTCCCCCACAGGGGGCACTTCTCGTCACACCGATCACACGGAGGTGGTGTTCGAGGCGGGAGGGAGTGGGAGAGAACGGCGGGGAGGGCGGCGGGGACGAAAAGGCCCGGAGTCGACACTTCCGCTTCTTGTCGCCCCCGGTCCGCGCCCGCCCGTTCCCGGCCGCCCCCGCCGCCTCCGTCCACCCCCCTCCGTCCAGTCGCCGGACGGGCTGATTCCGGCCCGTCCGGCCCCTATTCGACGGGCGGGGGCCGCCGGAGCGGGCCGCGAGCGGGCGGGGGCCGGCCCGGAAATCGGCCGGGAAGCAGTCGAGGGGAAGCCGCGAAGAAGGGGACAAAACGCCCCGGGGAGGGCCGGTGACGGGCCACTGTTCGGGCAGCCGCCCACGGTGATCCACAACCGACCGGATACGCTGACTTTTGGTGAAGACAGCGACACATCGACAATCCCCGTGATCGCAGGCAGACAGGAGTACCCCTCGTGACCGTCGTCGGGCCCTTCGGGCTGAGCGTGCGGGACCAGGCTCTTGAAGCCGATGTCCAGGCCGGGTTGGCCGCTGTCGAGGAGGGCCTCCTGGAGGCCACCAAGAGCGGTGTGCCCTTCATCACCGAAGCCGCGCAGCACCTCGTCCGCGCCGGCGGCAAGCGTTTCCGGCCGCTGCTGGTGATGCTCGCCGCCCAGTTCGGCGACCCGTACGCGCCCGGCGTGGTGCCCTCGGCCGTGGTCGTCGAGCTCACCCACCTCGCCACCCTCTACCACGACGACGTCATGGACGAGGCGGACATGCGCCGCGGGGCGCCCAGCGCCAACGCCCGCTGGGGCAACTCCCTGGCCGTCCTCACCGGCGACTTCCTCTTCTCCCGCGCGTCCCGGGTCCTCGCCGACCTCGGCCCCGAGGCCGTCCGGATCCAGGCCGAGGCGTTCGAACGCCTGGTGACCGGCCAGATCCTGGAGACCGCGGGCCCGCTCGACGGGCGCGACCCGATCGAGCACTACCTCGACGTCATCGGTGGCAAGACCGGCTCGCTGATCGCCGTCGCCGGCCGCTACGGCGCCATGATGTCCGGCGCGGACGAGCGCGTCGTGGAGACCCTGACCCACTACGGCGAGCGGCTCGGCACCGCCTTCCAGCTCGCCGACGACGTCCTCGACATCGCCAGCGACTCCCACGAGTCCGGCAAGACCCCCGGCACCGACCTGCGCGAGGGCATCCCCACCCTTCCCGTCCTGCACCTGCGGGCGCGGGCCGAGGCCACCGGCGACCCGGACGACCTGGAGCTGTGCGCCCTGCTGGACGGCGACCTCTCCGACGACGACCGGCTCGCCGAGGTCCTGCGCCGGCTGCGCGTCCACCCGGCCCTGGAGCAGGCCCGCCGCGACACCGTCCGGTACGCCGAGGAGGCCCGCGCCACGCTGGCGCCGCTGCCCGCGTGCCCGGCCAGAACCGCGCTGGAAGAGCTCTGCGACGCGGTCGTGCACCGCGCGGGCTGAGGCGCCGAAGGGGCGACGGCACCGCGAGGGCGGCGGCACCGCGAGGGCGGCGGCACCGCGAGGGCGGCGGCACCGCGAGGGCGGCGGCACCGCGAGGGCGGCGGCACCGCGAGGGCGGCGGCACCGCGAGGGCGGCGGTGCCGAAGGAGAGACGGCCCGAAGGAGAGACGGCCCGAAGGAGAGACGGCCCGAAGGAGAGACGGCCCGAAGGAGAGACGGCCCGAAGGAGAGACGGCCCGAAGGAGAGACGGCCCGAAGGAGCCCGGCGCGACCGGGCTCGATGCAATCCTGACCGGTGCCGACCGGAACCGGCGCGAACGGGATCGGCGTCGAGCGGAACCGGCGCGATTGGGATGAGCGTGCTGCCGTGGACCGACGGGAACCGGCCGCCGGGGGACGACGTCGCGAACCGGCCATCGAGCGTCCAACCTCAATCGGGACGAATTCCGCATTCCCAAGTGGCGGTTCTCCCTCCATTGTTGCCGGGACGGCCCCGCGTGCCGGACGCGCTCACCGCCCGGCGGAACCCCGCTCCTCCTCGCGGCGGTTCGTCCCCTAGGGGTTGTCATACCCGAGAGGTACCGTGAGTTGGGTCCGGCGGCTGATGACCGGAGCGCCGCGCGTTGGTGGAATGGACGGAGTCGTGCGGGACGACGGGAGGACGCCCCTCCCGGCCGGCTCCGGCGCCCCCACCGAGCGGTCGGGCCACCATGAGCCTGGGGACGGGCGAGTGCACGACGCGAGAGACCGCCGCAGACGACGGAGGTAGAGCACATGGCACGGATCCAACCGACACCCGGCGCCGACGGCCACGAGCCGGCCGGGGCCACCGGGCCCTCGGGGGCCGGCCGCCGCAAGGCCGTCCGTTACGCGGTCCCCGTCGCGGTGGCCGGCGTCGCCGCCGCCACGATCGGCATCGGCTCGGCCCTCGCCACCTCGGGCGACCCCGACCTGCCGAAGATCACCGCCCAGGAGCTGATAGCCAAGGTCGCCGCCTCGGACGTGCAGCGGCTGTCCGGCTCGGTCCGCGTCACCACCGACCTCGGCCTGCCCTCCCTCCCGTCGGGCATCTCGCTCGGCGGGGCGATGGGCAAGGCCGGCGGCGAGGGCAAGGGCAAGGCCGACGCGAACCCGGCCGGCAAGCTCACCGAACTCGCCTCCGGATCGCACACGCTGCGCGTCGCCGCGGACGGCCCGGACAAGCAGCGGGTGTCCATCGTCGAACGCGCCGCGGAGTACAGCCTCGTCCGCAACGGTGATCAGGTCTGGGCGTACGACAGCGGCAGCAACACGGCGTACCACGCGACGGCTCCCAAGAACGCGCCCGGTCCCAAGAACGCGCCCGGGAAGGGCAAGGGCCGCGAGCTGCCCGACGGGCTCGCCGACGCCTCCCCGCAGGAGCTCGCGAAGAAGGCCCTCGCCGCGGCGGAGGGCACCACCGACGTGGCGGTCGACGGCACGGCCAAGGTGGCCGGCCGGGACGCCTACCGGCTGACCCTCAAGCCCAAGCAGAGCGAGTCGACCGTCGGGACGATCCGGATCGCCGTGGACGCGAAGAACGGCGTCCCGCTGAAGTTCACGCTCACCCCGAAGGGCGGCGGCAAGGCGGCCGTCGACGTGGCCTTCACCAAGGTCTCCTTCGACCGGCCGAGCGCCTCCACCTTCTCGTTCACCCCGCCGAAGGGCGCGAAGGTGACCGAGGGCAAGCCGGGTGGGGACGGCGGCCACGGCAAGGGCCGGCTTCCGGCCGCTCCCGGCACGGACACCGCGTCCGCGCCGAAGACGACGGGCACCGGCTGGGCCACCGTCGCCGAGCTCGACGCGGGCAAGGGCGCGGGCGGCGGCATGGGAGCCGGTGGCAAGGGCGTCGGCCCGAAGGGCGGGGCGCACGGGAAGCACGCCAAGGACGCCGAGAAGCTGCTCGACAGCCTCGGCAGCAAGGTCACCGGTTCGTTCGGCTCCGGCCGGATCGTCAGCACCCGCCTGGTGAACGTGCTGCTGACGGACGACGGCAAGGTGTACGCGGGCGCGGTCACCAAGGAAGCGCTGCTGAAGGCCGCGAACTCGGCCCGGTAGAACGGGTGGGGTGAGCGGTACGGGGGAGGGGAGAGGGGCCTGTGACGGAGCCGGACGCGGTGACGGACATGGCGACGGAGGCGGGGACGGTCACGGACACGGACACGGACACGATGACGGAGTCGGAGCCGGAGCCGGAGCCGGTCATCGAGACACGCGGGCTGACCAAGCGCTACCGCGGCGGTCAGCTCGCGGTGGACGGCCTCGACCTCGTCGTGCCGCGCGGTAGCGTGTTCGGGTTCCTCGGTCCCAACGGATCGGGCAAGACGACGACGATCCGTATGCTCATGGGGCTGATCGAACCCACGTCCGGCCAGGCCCGGGTGCTCGGCGAGCCGATGCCCCGGGCCGGCGGCCGGGTGCTGCCCCGGGTGGGGGCGCTCATCGAGGGCCCGGCCCTCTACGGGTTCCTCTCCGGCCGCGACAACCTCGTCCGGTACGACGCCGCCGACCCCACGGCCGACCCGCGCACGCGGGCCGCCCGGGTGGCGTCGGCCCTGGACCGGGTGGGCCTGGCCGGGGCGGCGGGGAAGAAGGCCCGCGCGTACTCGCTCGGCATGAAGCAGCGGCTCGGCCTGGCCGCCGCCCTGCTCCAGCCGCGCGACCTGCTGGTTTTGGACGAGCCGACCAACGGGCTCGACCCGCAGGGCATGCGTGAGATCCGGGCCCTGGTGCGGGGACTGGCCGCCGAGGGCACCACCGTCTTCCTCTCCTCCCACCTCCTCGACGAGATCGAGCAGGTCTGCTCGCACGCCGCGGTGATGGCCCGCGGCCGGCTGCTCACCCAGGGCACGGTCGCCGACCTGGCCTCGTCCACCCGCGGCCGGCTGGCCGTGACCACCCCCGACACGGCGGACGCGGTCCGCGTCCTCAAGGAGCACGGCGTGAACGATCTGGTGGTCGCCGACGACCGCGTCACCGGCGAACTGCCCACCGCCGCCCCGCCGCCCGACCTCGCGGACCTCAACGCCGCCCTGGTCCGGGCGGACGTCCGCGTGCGCGCGTTCGGCACCGAACGGGTCTCGCTGGAGGACGCGTTCGTCGCGCTCACCGGGGAGGGCTTCGATGTCGCGGGCTGAGCCCGGGGCGGCTGCCGCGCCCGTCGCCGCCCGTCCGCCGCGGGCGGCCTGGCGGCTGTCCCTCTTCCGGAACGAGATCACCACCGTCTTCCGGCGCTGGCGCACGCTGGCGCTGCTCGGCGTGCTCGCCGCCGTGCCGCTGCTCGTCGGCATCGCCGTCAAGATCGAGACGAGCGACGGGGGCGGTTCGTTCGGCACCGGGGACGGCGGCGAAGGACCGGCCTTCGTCAGCCAGATCACCAACAACGGCCTCTTCCTCGTCTTCGCCTCGCTCGCCGCGACCCTGCCCTTCTTCCTGCCCATGGCGATCGGCGTGATCGCCGGGGACTCGGTCGCGGGCGAGGCGGGCAGCGGCACCCTGCGCTACCTGCTGGTCGCTCCGGCGGGGCGGACCCGGCTGTTGCTCGCCAAGTTCGCCAGCACGATGGTCTTCTGCCTCGCGGCCACCCTCGTCGTCGCCTGCTCCGCGCTGCTCGCTGGCGCTGTCCTCTTCCCGCTGGGGGACGTCACGCTGATCAGCGGGACGACGGTGTCCTTCGGCGAGGGGCTGCTGCGCGGCGTGGCCGTCGCCGGGGTGGTGGCCGCGTCCCTGATCGGCGTCGCGGCGCTCGGTCTCTTCGTCTCCACGCTCACCGGCAGCGGCATCGCGGCGATGGCGACGACGGTGGGGCTGCTGATCACGGTGCAGATCCTGGACCAGTTCCCGCAGCTGCACGCCATCCAGCCGTACCTGTTCCCGCACTACTGGCTGAGCTTCTCCGACCTGCTCCGGGAGCCGGTCTACTGGGACCAGATCGGGCGGAACCTGGGGCTCCAGGGGCTGTACGCGGCGGTGTTCGGGTCGGCGGCGTGGGCACGGTTCACGTCGAAGGACGTGCTGGCTTGACGGCTTGACGGCCTGACGGCTTGACGGCCTGACGAAGGCGGGGCGGGACGCCGAGCGACCCGCCCCGCCTTCGTCATCCGTCTCAGAAGGTGATCTTCCAGCCGTTGACGTTCCCGGTGTCCTGGGCGGCGACGTCCTGGACGCGGAGCTTCCAGGTGCCGTTGGCCGTCTCGGACGAGGCGTCGACGGTGTAGGTGGCGACGACGTCGGAGGCGGAGTCGTTGGCGCTGGACCCCTTCAGCCGGTAGGAACGGCCGCTCGGCCCGACGAGGTCGACGGTGAGGTCGCCGCGGTAGCTGTGCGAGATGTCCACGGCCACCTTGAGCGCGGCCGGGGCGTTGCCGGTGAGGCCGCTGACGGCGATCGGCGACTCGACGGCCGGACCGTTGTCGGGGATCGCGACGGACGCCTTGCTCTCGAAGCTGGTGCCGCCGGGCGGCTGGGTGGAGCCGCCGCCGCTGAGCTTCCAGACGGCGCCCGCGATGGCGGTGCTGTTGGTGCCGAGCGCCTTGTCGTCGATGTTCGAGATGGTGTCGCAGGAGCGGTGGTAGCAGCTGTCGAACGCCTTGCCCGCCGTCCCGCCCCAGTTACGGGCCTGAGCGGCGGTCTTGATGTAGTCCGCGCCGCTGAACAGGCCGCCCACACGGATGCCCGCCTGCTGGAACGGCGCGTGGTCCGAGCGTCCGTCGCCCTCGGTGTCGATCTCGGTGGCGATCTTCCGGGCGGCGAACCAGTCCTCGAAGAGGGTCTTCAGCGAGGCGTCGTACCCGTAGACGAAGTAGCCGGGGTTGGGCGACCCGATCATGTCGAAGTTCAGGTACGCGTCGATCTTCGACCGCTCGGTGGAGGGGAGTTGGTTGACGTAGTACGAGGAGCCGCGCATGCCGAGCTCCTCCGCGCCCCACCAGCCGAACCGCAGGTGCTTGTCCGGCTTGTAGCCGGACTTGGCCACGGTAAGCGCCACTTCCAGGACGCCGGCGGACCCGGAACCGTTGTCGTTGATCCCCGGCCCGGCGCTGACGGAGTCGAGGTGCGACCCGGCGAACACGACGTGGTTCGCGTCCCCGCCCGGCCAGTCGGCGATCAGGTTGTACCCGGTGGCGCCGCCGGTGGTGAACTGCTGCACGGTCGTCTTGTAACCGGCCGCGTCCAGCCTGCCCTTGACGTAGTCGATCGACGCTTTGTACCCGGCGCGACCGTGCGCCCGGTTGCCGCCGTTGGCATTCGCTATCGACTGCAACTGATTGAGGTGCGCCTTGACGTCGGCCGAGGGTATCTCGGGCGCGTCGGCGGCCCGTGGCGCTCTGGTCGCTGCCGCTGTGGGTACTGCCGCTGTTGCCGCGATGGCCGGAGACGCGCCGACGAGCGTCGCCGCCACAGCCGCCCCACACGCCAGCAGCCCGGCGGACCGGCGGCGTCTTCGGGGGCTGGTGGGCAGGGTGGGACCTTGGACATCAAGCATGGGGGGCTCCCGTCCTTTTGACGTGCCCATGATGTTCAAGGGGTTTTCGGAGATCCGTCAAGGGCGGAATTCGGACAGGGGGGTTCGGTATCCGGATATCGGGCGGGCGCCCCCGCGTGCGGGGACCGCAATCGTTACCCCCTCCTGGACACCGCCCCCCGGGGACCACCCCCGCGTGCGCGGGGACCACGAGCCCCACACCGTGGTCACCGAGGTCGTCCTGGGACCACCCCCGCGTGCGCGGGGACCACCATCCCCTTCAGGTTCAGGAGTGGAGAAGAGGGGGACCACCCCCGCGTGCGCGGGGACCACGCCGGACGGCTCCGGGCTGGCGACGGCGGGCTGGGACCACCCCCGCGTGCGCGGGGACCACCGGGGCAGCGGAACGTATCGTTTCAGCCTGCCGGGACCACCCCCGCGTGCGCGGGGACCACGCATACGAGAGGGGGCTGCCGTGGCGATCAGCGGGACCACCCCCGCGTGCGCGGGGACCACACGGCCGCCTTTCCGTGCTCGACGCTCGGCGAGGGACCACCCCCGCGTGCGCGGGGACCACGCATACGAGAGGGGGCTGCCGTGGCGATCAGCGGGACCACCCCCGCGTGCGCGGGGACCACACGGCCGCCTTTCCGTGCTCGACGCTCGGCGAGGGACCACCCCCGCGTGCGCGGGGACCACTACCCCCGGGCCAAGGCCGCCGTCGAGGGGACGGGACCACCCCCGCGTGCGCGGGGACCACAGGGCGCGACCTGCGTCTTTAGCCGGCGGCAGGCCGGTTTTTACTCACTTTCGCAGCTCCCGGCATTCGGGCTGATCCGTGGCAAATCGGCCTCCAGGGCGATGCGTTGAGCGCGCGAGCGGCGCTCGAGCGTCCGCCCAGATCGTAGGGCCAGGCGCCGTCGCGCGCACAGCCGTTCACGTCCCGGCGCGGCCCGCCGTCGTGTCCGGCTCGCCTACGCCGCCGGTCGCCGCCTCCACAGCGGCCTCCGGCCGCGGAGGCTCCGCCGCCGCCCGCTCCCGGGCGGCAGCCAGCTCCACCCGCGTCGCCCGCGCCGAGCGCAGCGCGTCCCACGTCAGCACCGCCAGCGCCAGCCACACCAACGCGAAGCCCGCCCACCGCTCAGGCGGCATGGACTCGTGGAAGACCGCGAGGCCGAGGGCGAACTGGAAGATGGGAGCGAGGTACTGGAGCATCCCGAGGACCGACAGCGGCAGGCGGACGGCTGCCATGCCGAAGGAGACCAGGGGGAGGGCGGTGATCGCGCCCGAAGCCAGCAGGAGCAGCAGGTGGCCCGTGCCCTCGCTCGCGAAGGTGCTCTTGCCGTCCGCGCCGAGGAAGATCAGGAAGCCGAGCGCGGGCAGGAACTGGACGGCCGTCTCGGCGGCCATGGACTCCAGGCCGCCCAGCCCGACCTGCTTCTTGAAGAGGCTGTAGGTGCCGAACGACGCCGAGATGCCCAGCGCGATCCACGGCAGCTTGCCGTAGCCCACCGCCAGCACGATCACCGCCGCCGCGCCGATGCCGACGGCCGCCCACTGCGCGGGCCGCAGCCGCTCCCGCAGGACGATGACGCCGAGGGCGATGACGACGAGCGGGTTGATGAAGTAGCCCAGCGACGTCTCGACGACATGGCCGGCGTTGACGGCCCAGATGTAGATGCCCCAGTTCACCGAGATCGTCGCGGCGCTCAGGACGATCATCGCGAGCCGCTTCGGCTGCCGGAGCAGCGGGCGTATCCACGCCCAGCGCCGCGTGAGGGCGAGCGCGGCCACCACCGTCACCAGGGACCACACCATCCGGTGCGCCAGGATCTCGAACGCCCCGGACGGCTCCAGGAGCGGCCAGTACAGGGGGAACAGCCCCCAGATCGCGTAGGCGAGGACGCCGCACAGGAACCCCGTGCGCGTCTCGTTCTGCTGCGTGTCCGGCTTCACGGATCCCTCCCGGCGGTGCGACGACGACCTCGCGAAGGTAACGCCGTCCGGGGGTGCCTGTCATGTCCGTACCGAATGACGGTCATGACTTCGTCCGCAAAGCCCCCCGCAGCCGCTCCACCGCCCGCGAGACGTCGAACGGCAGGATGGTGACGGCCACGTCCGGCAGCTGCTCCAGCGCCCGCGCCATCTGCTCGCCCGTGCCCCGGTGCAGCAGCCGGCCCAGCGGCGTCGAGTACGTCCGCCGGGGGACGAGGAGGGTCAGGGCGGTCGCGCCGTCCGCCGTGGTCCGGGCCGCGAGCGCGACGACCGCGTGCCGCAGCCGCCGGTCCGGGCAGTCGACGAGCTCCAGCGGGACGTTCGTCCCCGGGGTCGCCTCCCAGCGGGCCGCGAGCCGCCGCGCCCGCGTCTCGTCGATGACGAAGTGCAGGGCGCGGACCTCGTCCGGCCGCAGCTCGTGCGCGTACCGCAGCGCCTTGACGGCCGCCAGGTCGAGGGTGTCGACCAGGACGTACACCAGGTGCCGCCGCCAGTGCGGGCCGCCGGCGGTGAAGGCGGGGACGTTCTCCAGGGCCGCCGCCTCCGCGCGGTAGTGCCGGTTGACGCGGATCAGCGCCCACACCCCGAGCGGGAACACCACCACGACCAGCCACGCGCCCTCCGTGAACTTGGTGACCGCGAAGATCAGGACCACCAGGGCGGAGACGACGGCGGCCGACAGGTTCACCGCGATCTTCGCGCGGCGGCCGGGACGACGGCCGGGACGACGGCCGGGACGACGGCCGGGACGACGGCCGGGACGACGGCCGGAACGGCGGCCGGGCCCGGGTCCGGCCGAGCGCAGATGGTGCGCGGTCATCCCGGCCGCGGCCATGGTGAAGCCGGTGAACACCCCGATCGCGTACAACGCGACCAGTTTGTCGACGTTGCCGCCGGTGAGCAGCAGCAGCCCCAGCGAGACGACGGTGAGGCAGATGATGCCGTTGGAGAAGGCGAGGCGGTGGCCGCGCCGGGTGAGCTGGCGGGGCAGGAAGCGGTCCTCGGCGACGAAGCTGGCGAGGAACGGGAAGCCGGTGAACGGCGTGTTGGCACCGGTGTAGAGGATCAGCGCGGTGGCGAGCTGCACGAACACCAGGCCCGCCGTCCCCGCCCGGCCGTCGCCGAAGACCAGGTGTGCCTCCTGGGCGAGGACGGTCGGGTTGCCGTCCTCGTACGGGATCGCGTGCGTGAAGTGGGCCAGCGCCGAGACGCCGGCCACCATGATCCCGAGGATCACGCTCATCACGGTGAGCGTGCGGCGCGCGTTGCGGCCCTGCGGGGACCGGAAGGCCGACACCCCGTTGGAGATCGCCTCCAGGCCGGTCAGCGACGAACCTCCGTTCGCGAACGCGCGCAACACGATGAACAGCGACGCGCCGTACAGCCAGCCGTGCCCGCCGCTGCCCAGCGGGACGGCACCGGGCGCCGCCGTGTCGGCGTGCGGCAGCCCGCCGTCCAGGGCCCGGACCAGCCCGACGGCCAGCAGCAGTGCGATGGCCGCCATGAACAGGTACGCCGGCAGCGCGAAGGCGCGGCCCGCCTCGCGGAGACCGCGCAGGTTCCCGTACATCAGCAGCACCACGACGGCGACCGTGACCGGCAGCTTGAGGTGGTCGATGCCGTGGTAGCCGTGGCCGACCAGGTGGGCGAGCGAGATCAGCGCGTCCGTGCCGGCGGCGGTCTGCACGGCGACCGTGACCGTGTAGTCCACCAGCAGGGCCACGGCCGCGATCTGCGCGACGCGCGGGCCCAGGTTCTCGCGGGCGACGACGTACGAGCCGCCGGCGCGGGTGTAGACGGAGACCACGTCGCGGTAGGCCAGCGTCACGAGGAGGAGGACGAGGAGGATCGCTCCGGTCACCGGGAGGAGGAGGGTGAACGCGGCGACGCCGGCTACCGGGACGAGGATGCGGAGCATTTCCTCCGTGCCGTACGCGGTGGAGGAGATGCAGTCTGAGGCGAGGACGCCCAGGGCTGTGGGGTTCGACAGCTTCTCCTGGGCGAGGCGCTCTGTCACCAGGGGTGGGCCGAGGAGGGCGCGTTTCGCGAGGTAGCGGAGGCGGTCGGGTGGGAGGGGGACGTCGGCGTCGGCCATGTCCCCATGACAGCGGGCCGGTGGTGGGGGCGGGCGGCCCGACGCGGCGGGGGCACTCGTTTGGGGGTGCCCCGGTCCCGCCCTTTCACCGTTTCCCGGGGCTGCGCCCCAGACCCCCCTTTTTCGCGGCTTCGCCGCTCGTCCTCAATCGCCGGACGGGCTGAATGGCGCGCTCGCGCGCGACCATCCGCCCGTCCTGGGCAGGGTGGAACCCCCTACCCCACCACCGTCCAGGTGTCGCCCCCCGCGAGCAGCCCCGCCAGATCCCCCTTGCCCCGCTGCTCCACAGCCGTCTCCAGCTGATCGGCCATCAACGTGTCGTACACCGGCCGTTCCACACTCCGCAGCACTCCGATCGGCGTGTGGTGCAGCGTGTCCGGGTCGGCGAGGCGCGACAGCGCGAACGCCGTGGTCGGGGACGCGGAGTGCGCGTCGTGGACGAGCACCTGCGCCTCGTTCTCGGCCGTCACCTCCACGACCGAGAGGTCCCCTGTCGCCGGGTCCCGTACGACGCCCTTGGAACCGTCGACGCCGAAGCGGATGGGCTGCCCGTGCTCCAGCCGGATCACCGCCTCCTGGGCCTGCTCCTTGTCCTTGAGCGCTTCGAAGGCGTTGTCGTTGAAGATGTTGCAGTTCTGGTAGATCTCCACCAGCGCCGTGCCCGGGTGGTCGGCGGCCTGGCGCAGTACCTCGGTCAGGTGCTTGCGGTCGGAGTCGATGGTCCGGGCGACGAACGACGCCTCGGCGCCGATCGCCAGCGACAGGGGGTTGAAGGGCGCGTCCAGCGAACCCATCGGCGTCGACTTGGTGATCTTGCCGACTTCGGAGGTGGGGCTGTACTGGCCCTTGGTCAGCCCGTAGATCCGGTTGTTGAACAGCAGGATCTTGAGGTTGACGTTGCGGCGCAGCGCGTGGATGAGGTGGTTGCCGCCGATCGACAGCGCGTCGCCGTCACCGGTGACGACCCACACCGACAGGTCGCGGCGCGAGGTGGCCAGGCCGGTGGCGATGGCCGGGGCGCGGCCGTGGATGGAGTGCATCCCGTAGGTGTTCATGTAGTACGGGAAGCGGGAGGAGCAGCCGATGCCGGAGACGAAGACGATGTTTTCACGGGCGACGCCGAGTTCGGGCATGAAGCCCTGGACGGCGGCGAGGATGGCGTAGTCACCGCAGCCGGGACACCAGCGGACTTCCTGGTCGGACTTGAAGTCCTTCATGGACTGCTTGGCTTCGGCCTTGGGCACCAGCTTGAGCGCCTCAGTCATCGATGGCCTCCTTGAGCACGGTGGCGAGCTGCTCGGCCTTGAACGGCATGCCGCTGACCTGGGTGTGGGAGCGGACGTCCACGAGGTACCGGGCGCGCAGCAGGGTGGCGAGCTGGCCGAGGTTCATCTCCGGCACGACGACCGTGTCGTACCGCTTCAGCACCTCGCCCAGGTTGCGCGGGAAGGGGTTGAGGTGGCGCAGGTGCGCCTGGGCGACGTGCGAACCGGCACCGCGCACCCGCCGTACGGCCGCGGTGATCGGCCCGTAGGTGGAACCCCACCCCAGCACCAGGGTCCGGGCCTCCCCGGAAGGGTCGTCCACCTCGATGTCAGGGACAGCGACCCCGTCGACCTTGGCCTGCCGGGTGCGGACCATGAAGTCGTGGTTGGCCGGGTCGTACGAGATGTTGCCCGTGCCGTCCTGCTTCTCGATCCCGCCGATGCGGTGCTCCAGACCCGGCGTGCCCGGCACGGCCCAGGGGCGGGCCAGCGTCTCGGGGTCGCGCTTGTACGGCCAGAACACCTCGGTGCCGTCCGCCAGCTCGTGATTGGGCGTGGTCGTGAACTGCACTCTCAGATCCGGCAGTTCGTCCTGCTCCGGGATCCGCCACGGCTCCGAGCCGTTGGCCAGGTAGCCGTCCGACAGCAGGAAGACCGGCGTCCGGTACGTCAGCGCGATCCGCGCCGCGTCCAGCGCCGCCTCGAAGCAGTCCGCCGGCGTCTTCGGCGCCACGATCGGCACTGGCGCCTCACCGTTGCGCCCGTACATCGCCTGCAACAAGTCGGCCTGCTCGGTCTTGGTCGGCAGACCCGTCGACGGACCACCGCGCTGGATGTCCACGATCAGCAGCGGCAGTTCGAGCGAGACCGCCAGCCCGATCGTCTCCGACTTCAGCGCCACACCCGGCCCCGACGTCGTCGTCACCGCCAGCGCCCCGCCGAACGCCGCACCCAGCGCCGCGCCGATCCCGGCGATCTCGTCCTCGGCCTGGAAGGTGCGCACGCCGAAGTTCTTGTGCTTCGACAGCTCGTGGAGGATGTCGGAGGCCGGGGTGATCGGGTACGAGCCCAGGTACAGCGGCAGGTCCGCCTGCCGCGAGGCCGCGATCAGCCCGTACGACAACGCCAGATTCCCGGAGATGTTGCGGTACGTACCGGCTGGGAAGGCGGACGCGGCCGGGGCGACCTCGTAGGAGACCGCGAAGTCCTCCGTCGTCTCGCCGAAGTTCCACCCCGCCCTGAACGCGGCCACGTTCGCCTCGGCGATCTGCGGCTTCTTCGCGAACTTCTTCCGCAGGAACTTCTCGGTGTTCTCCGTCGGCCGGTGGTACATCCACGACAACAGCCCGAGCGCGAACATGTTCTTGCTGCGCTCGGCCTCCTTGCGGGAGAGCCCGAACTCCTTGAGCGCCTCGATCGTCAGCGTCGTCAGCGGGACGGGGTGGACGTTGTAGGCGTCCAGCGAGCCGTCCTCCAGCGGGCTGGTCGCGTAACCGACCTTCGCCATCGGGCGCTTGGTGAACTCGTCGGTGTTGACGATGATCTCGGCGCCGCGGGGCACGTCCGCGATGTTGGCCTTGAGGGCGGCCGGGTTCATGGCGACCAGGACGTTCGGGGCGTCGCCCGGGGTGAGGATGTCGTGGTCGGCGAAGTGGAGCTGGAACGAGGAGACGCCGGGCAGGGTGCCGGCGGGGGCGCGGATCTCGGCGGGGAAGTTCGGGAGCGTGGACAGGTCGTTGCCGAACGAGGCCGTCTCGGAGGTGAAGCGGTCTCCGGTGAGCTGCATGCCGTCACCGGAGTCACCCGCGAACCGGATGATCACCCGGTCCAGGCGGCGGACCTCCTTGCCGCCGGATTCCGGCGCTCCGGCGCGCTGCCCGGTGAGGCGCGACGGCTCGTCCCCGGCCCCGGGCGGGGAGAAGCCTGCCTGCTGTTCGGCTGGTTCGGCCTGCTCGGCCGGGCTGCTGACCTGGCTGGTCACTGCTTCGGACCTCCCTCGTGACGGCGGTCCCGCACACGGAGGTGCCGACCGGCGTTCCCATCGCCATCGTACGTGGGCGGGGCACGGCCATCCGGGACGGATCACGGGATGGGGAGGCCCCGCAGCACCCCCATCCTGGCACGCCCGCTTCGAGCGGCCCTCGAGCCCGTGGCCGCCCCGGGGGCGGGGCTACGACCCGGGGACCAGGACCGGAGGAGGAGCCGGGGCGTCCGATCGGCGTCTCCGCTCGGCCGCCGGGGCGTCAGTGAACGGAAGCGGAGGCGCGGACAGGCTCGGGAAGGCGTTCAAGCGACCCCCCTTCAGCCCGTCCGGCGTTTGAGGACAAGCGGCGGAGCCGCCCCCAGGGGGGAGCCGCTTTCAGGGGGGCCTGGGGCGCGCCCCCGGGAAGCGGCGACGGGGAGGGACCGGGGCGCGCCCTCACGACCGCAAGTACGTCAGTACGGCGAGCACCCGCCGGTGGTCCCCGTCGCTCGGCGACAGCCCGAGTTTCATGAAGATGTTACTGACGTGCTTCTCCACGGCCCCGTCGCTCACCACGAGCTGCCGCGCGATCGCACCGTTCGTCCGCCCCTCCGCCATCAGCCCCAGGACCTCTCTCTCCCGCGGGGTGAGCCCGGCCAGGACGTCCTGCTTGCGGCTGCGGCCCAGCAGCTGGGCGACGACCTCGGGGTCCAGCGCGGTGCCGCCCCGCGCCACCCGGACCACGGCGTCCACGAACTCCCGCACCTCGGCCACGCGGTCCTTGAGCAGGTAGCCGACCCCGCGGCTGCTGCCGGCCAGCAGTTCGGTCGCGTACTGCTCCTCGACATACTGCGAAAGGACCAGGACGCCCAGGTCCGGGTGGTTCCGGCGGAGCTGGACGGAGGCGCGGACGCCCTCGTCCGTGTGGGTCGGCGGCATCCGGACGTCGGCCACCACCACGTCCGGCAGCGCGCCCTCGTCGGCCAGTTCCCGCACCGCCTTCAGCAGCGCCTCGGCGTCTCCGACCCCGGCCACGACCTCGTGGCCGCGGTCGGTGAGCAGCCGGGTCAGGCCCTCCCTGAGCAGCACCGAGTCCTCGGCGATGACCACCCGTACCCTGTCCGCGGCGTTCTCTACCACGACGTCCGGCCCCCTGGTTTCCCCGCGGACGCTCCGGCCCGCGCTACGACTGCGACGCCCCACAGCATCGCAGCAAAACGGCCCCGGGACGGAAAGGTCCGGGGCCGTAAGGGGGGCGGGGCGGGGTCAGCGGTCGCGCCAGGGCAGTTCCGCGGTGACGGTGGTGGGCCCGCCGGCGGGCGAGTCGACGACCAGCAGGCCGTCCACCGAGCCGAGCCGTTCGGCGAGTCCGGCCAGGCCGCTGCCGGCGGCGGTGGACGCGCCGCCCCGCCCGTCGTCCCACACCTGGAGCATCACGCGGCTGCCCGAGCGCCACACCTCCACCCGCGCGGTCCGGGCACCGCTGTGCTTGCTGACGTTCTGGAGGAGTTCGGAGACGGTGAAGTAGGCGATGCCCTCGATCGCGGGCGCCGGGCGGGTGTCGAGGTCGACCTGCACCTGGACGGGGACGGTGCAGCGGCCGGCGACGGAGGAGAGGGCGGCGTCCAGGCCGCGGTCCGTCAGTACCGCCGGGTGGATGCCGCGGGCGAGGTCGCGGAGCTCCTGG
>NZ_JAIQLH010000169.1 GCF_020037025.1 Streptomyces huiliensis
TCCGTCAGCACCGCCGGGTGGATGCCACGGGCGAGGTCGCGGAGCTCCTGGAGGGCGAGCTTCACCTCGCCGTGCGCCTCGTCGACCATCTTCGCCGCGGCCTCCGGGTCCTCCAGGACCTTCTCCTTCGCCAGCCCCAGCCCCATGGCGAGGGCGACGAGCCGGGCCTGGGCGCCGTCGTGCAGGTCGCGTTCGATGCGCCGCAGGTCGGCGGCGGCCGTGTCGACCACGACGCCCCGGTCCTGCTCCAGCTCCGCGAC
>NZ_JAIQLH010000017.1 GCF_020037025.1 Streptomyces huiliensis
CCACGAAGCGCGGTTTCGGGTGTGCGGGGGCACGGCCCCCGCAAGAAACGGGAAGGGGCGGGACCGAGGCACACCCACCCGCGCCGAAAGCGCGAAACAGGCCCCCCGGCCCCGCCGGCTCGGCCGGGCCAAGCTCAGACCTTCGTGGTGTACCAGTGCTGCCACGACCCCCCGTTGGGGTCATGCATATTGATCCCGGCCCCGTCCCACGTGTCATCCGCCCGCTGCACCTGAGCGATCTGCCCGTTCAGATCCGTGTGCAGCTCGCGGTTCCAGAAGAACCAGCGCTGGTTGGCGTTGCCGTGACAGTCGCCCACCGCCTGGACGGCCTCGTTGATGCCGCCGTTGCGGACGTCGAGGCAGTGCATGTTCGCGAGGCTGCGGAGCTTCTTGCCGTCCCACATCCACCACTGCGACGAACCGTTGCCGCAGGTGCGGATCTCGACGTTGTCGCCGTTCACGGTCAGGCACTTGCCACTGCGGTCGTTGCGGATCTCGAAGGCGTCCAGGGCGGAGGCGGGGGTGGCGGCCAGGACCGGCACGGCCGCCGCCAGTCCCAGCGCCAGTGTCCCCGCCACGAGTGCTCGTCTCATCACGGACCCGTTTCTCTCATGTGCCCCAGGGACAGCGCCGGACAGCGCTGCCCCGGAGGAAGCGCCGGACGGCGGCTCCCCCGGGCGGCCCCCCTGCCCCGCCGGCCTCCGGCGCGCAAGCGGAACCACCCGACGCAGCATTGCCCGGGCACCCCGAGATCACTCGGCCCACGGGCGGAGTGGCGGCAATGCGCCGCACGCCCCACGCGCCCCGCGGGCACGCCCTAAAGCTCCCGCAACCTCCGCCACACCGCCCGCGCCGCATGATGCCCCGACATCCCGTGCACCCCCGGCCCCGGCGGCGTCGCCGACGAGCAGAGGAACACGGCGGGATGAGCCGTCGCGTAGGGCACCCGCGCGAGCTTGGGCCGGATGAGCAGCCGCAGGCCGGCGACCGAACCGCAGGCGATGTCGCCGCCGACGTAGTTGGCGTTGCGGGCGGCGAGCACCGGCGGCCCGGCGACGGCCCGGGCCAGCACCAGGTCCCGGAAGCCGGGCGCGAACCGTTCGATCTGCCGCTCGATCACCTCGGTGGCGTCGCCGCGCCAGCCGTTGGGGACGTGCCCGTACACCCAGAACGTGTGCTTGCCCTCCGGCGCCCGGCCGGGGTCGATGATGCTGGGCTGGGCGGTGATGAGGAAGGGGACGGAGGGGTCGCGACCATGGACCGCGGCGCTCAGCGCGTCGCGGATCTCCCCGTAAGACGGACCCACATGAACGGTCCCGGCGCGGCGCGCGGCCTCGGCCCGCCAGGGCACGGGCCCGGACAGCGCGTAGTCGATCTTGAACGCGGAGGGCCCGTAGCGAAAGCCCCGGTAGGCGTCGCCGAGCCCGGCGATCCGGGCCAGGGCGGTCGGCGAGGTGTCGAAGAGGTAGGCGCGGGCGGGCGGCAGCTCGTCGAGCCGCCGCACCTCGAAACCGGTGTGGATCGCGCCGCCGCGCTCGCGCAGGCAGGAGGCCAGGGCGTCGGCGATGCCCTGCGAGCCGCCGCGCGGCACGGGCCAGCCGCGTTCGTGTGCGGCGAGGGCGAAGATCAGGGCCATGCCGGCCGTTCCGATGCCGGTGAGCGGCGCGATCCCGTGCGCGGCCAGCCCGGCGAACAGCGCCCGGGCCTTGGCGTCGCGGAACCGCCGCACGTAGACGGCGGCCGGCAGCCCCGCCGACAGCCCGAACCGCGCGTAGCCGACGGGATCGCGGGGCAGCCCGTCCCACTGGGTGCGCAGGAAGTCCCGGGCGAGGGCGTCCCACTTCCCGTGGAAGGGCTCGACGGCCCGGCGGTACGCGCCCGCGTCGTGCTCCCCGAGGGAGGCGGCCGTCTCGCCCACGCGCCGTGAGAGGACGGCGGCGGAACCGTCCGGGAACGGATGCGCCATCGGCAGCTCGGGGTGGAGCCACTCCAGACCGTGCCGGGCGAGCGGCAGGTCCCCGAAGGCAGGAGAGCCGATCCCGAGCGGGTGCACGGCGGAGCACGGGTCGTGGCGGAAGCCGGGGAGGGTGAGCTCCTCGGTGCGGGCGCCGCCGCCGATACCGTCGGCCGCCTCGAAGACCTCGACGGACAGGCCGCGGCGGGCCAGTTCCACGGCGGCCGTCAGCCCGTTGGGGCCGGACCCTACGACGACGGCGTCGAGCATGGTGGACACCGGCGGAACTCCCCTCGTGAACGGCCGGGACGGCCGGACCCGGCGGCCCCGCTCAGGCCGCCAGCAGGCCCAGAATACGTGCGAGCGTCCCCGCGTCCCGCGCGGCGGAGAACGGCATCGTGTTGCCGCCGCCGATCCGGAACGGCTCCCCCGCCACCGTCCCGCTCGCCCCGCCCGCCTCGACGACGAGCAGCAGCCCGGCGGCGTGGTCCCAGGCGTTGGGCCACGAGAAGGCGACCGCGTCGATCTCGCCGCGCGCCACGTTCAGGTACTCCAGCCCTGCCGAACCGCACGGCCGCGTCGCCACCCCGGGCGTGTCGAGCCGCGCGAGCAGGCGCTTCTCGTCGTCGGTGGTGAAGTCGTAGTGCGATATCGCCACCCGCAGCTCCGCGCCGGGCGCGGCGGGCCCGGGCCGCAGCGGCTCGCCGCCGAGGAAGGCGCCCGCGCCCCGGCGGGCCGTCGCCATCAGGTCCAGCGCGGGGGCGTACGTCCAGGAGGCGAGCAGCTCACCCCGGTGCGCGAGGCAGACGAGCGTGGCGAACCCGGGGTCGCCGTGCACGAACTGCCGGGTGCCGTCGACCGGGTCCACGATCCACACCGGATCGTCGCCGCGCAGCGCGTCGAGCACCGCCGGATCCGCGTGCACGGCCTCCTCCCCGACCACCCGCGACCCGGGCAGCAGCACGGTGAGCGCGGCCGTCAGGTGCTCCTCGGCCATCCGGTCGGCCACCGTCACCAGGTCGTGCGGCCCCTTCTTCTCGACGATCTCGTGGGCGGCGAGCTGCCGGAACCGCGGCATGATCTCGGCCGCGGCGGCCTTGCGCACCGCTTCCTCGACGTCGGTCAGGTCCCCTGCGAGAAAATCATCGATCATACGCCCATCGAACCATGCCCCACCGACAACCGGGGGCGGGGAGGTGGCCACGGGCCGACGGCGAGGTGAACGCGGCGCGGCGGAGGAGCCGCCGACACCCCGCGGAAACACGCGATCCGCCCTGGCCGGCCTCTTCGTCACCGACAGAGCGGATCACGGGAAACGCGCACGAGAAACTCACGCGAGAACTCACATGAGGCAGAAGAGGTTCGACGCGTCGATCGGCTTCTTGTGCTTCTTCAAGGCCCAGTACCAGACGTCTCCCTGCACCCCGAAGCAGAGCTTCTCCCCGTAGAACCCGAGCGTCAGATCGGCACCGGCCACCGATATGGCCGGGTGGATCGTGATGCTGCTGTTGAAACGGGAGAGCTCGAAGCCCGAGGTCTGCAGCCCGTAGCCGAAGACCGTGGGCTGGACCTCCACCTTCGCGTGCCAGTCCGCACCGGTCTGCGCGTCCACCGTGACCTTCAGGACGAGAACGCGCGGGACGATGGTGAGGTGGTACTCCTTGTGGATGTCGACCCCGACCCGGGTCCCGGGCTCGGCCCTCGCGACTTCCACGAAGCGAGGCTCGGGGTGCTCCGCGACGGCGGCCTCGTACTTCTTCACGAGGTCGGAGACGTCCTCCCCGACCCATTCGGCCACCGGACGCAGTTCGTCGGTGAGATTCATTGTTTCAGCCACCTCTGAAATCCCCTTCAGACGTGATGAGCACCCCGGATGTCCGGCGGCGCCTGCTCGGCACGGCAGGGAACATATCTGCCGAATCCCGCAAACAATGAGGCGAAAAACCGCCACATCCAAGGCGTTACCGGACGACACCCAAGTGAAAGGCGGGTCATACGTAAACCGGACCGACCCTCGGGCGAACGCCACCGACCGGACTCGACCTCGATGGCGATTTTGGGTGTCCACTCGTTGGGACCGGCGAGCGCAGTGGGGACCGGCGCCACTTCGACCAGCACGACAGCCGCGCCCAAAACCGGCGACCTGCCCGTTCGGGACGCACTGGACTGCCCGGTTGTGACTGTCTGCACGAGGATGGCTTCGCCTACGTCCCGATGGATCGACAAGCACCAGTTGCCCACCCGGACCGCACGGCGCCCTACACCACCTACGCGCCCCCAAATGCTCAGGTGGTTGCTTCCTGCTCGATCCGATCGGGCACGCCGCCCCTGGAACCTCTCCCGGCCACCCCGTCTACGCACTACGCACTGGCCGCCCAGCGCTGGCGCTTCCCACCTGCGTGCCCTGACCGCCGGTGATCTCGACACCTTCACCAAGGGCGTGCTGCACCCCGAGGACGCGCACATCTGCGAGGCGGGCCTCCACCGCTACTGGCGGGTGATGGCCGAGCACTTGCCGCCGGAGTCGGCGACGACGACGGCCCTGCACAACACCGCCCCGCCGACGCACTGGACAAGCGGGCACGCACGGCCGACCGGCGTCGGCCCGCCGGCCGCAGGCCCACCTGTTACTCCCAGACCATCGCTTCGCGGATGCCGTCTACCCCGGGGAGATGGCGTCGATGATGATGTCGTCAACGTAGAAGGCACATTTGGAGTCGGACTTGGACTCCTTGGTGCCACCGGTGGCGTTGTTCTGCCACGTTCCGTAGTACGTGAAGCCCAGGTAGCACTTGACCTTGGCTCGCCAGTTGACGTTCATGGTCCCGGTGCAGCTCAGTGCCCCGTTCCACGCCGCGTCTGCGGTAGCGAGGCAGTCCAGACTGCCGTAGCGGAACCGCTCGCCCGGTTTGACGGCTGAAGCGGGAGGAGCCAAGAGCACCATGGTCGCGGCGAGTACGGCGCTGACACCGGCGAGCTTTCGGGCAGTCTTGCGCATGCCGTCTCCTTTGCTGGGTGACGTTCCCTGTGAGTGTCGACGCGGACACCTCACCCCGACTGCAACATGCCGACCCATTCTCCCGGTTGACTCGATGGGACAGCGAAGAGTCGATTCCAAACCACCCGACCGGGGGCTGTGGTGCCTGACTCATCGAACGCGCCCTCATAGCGGCGGCGAAGACGAGAGCAGGGCACCGTGGCCCTCGCCGCGCTCCCGCCCACGATCACTCAAGGGCATTCCGCACTGACGCCTCCCGCTCGCCCCGAACCCACGGGTTCTCCGCGCCGGGACCACCGCCGTCGGTCCCGCAATGCCGCGCCCCGGCCGTCGACCATGCGGCGGAGCACGAGGCCCCACCACGTACCGTGGCTGTATCTGCCACTGGGACCGGCCCGGCGGCACGTTTCAGGAGGGTACGCCGTGCACGGTGAGTACAAGGTGCCGGGCGGCAAGCTCGTCGTCGTGGACCTGGAGGTACGGGACGGGGTGCTGCGCGACGTCCGGGTGGCCGGGGACTTCTTCCTCGAACCGGACGAGGCGCTGTTCGAGATCAACCGGGCGCTGGAGGGCGCGGGCGCCGAGCTGTCCGCGCAGGAGATCGCCGCCCGCGTCGACGCGGCGCTCCCGGAGGGGACGGTGATGTTCGGCCTCACCTCCGAGGCCGTGGGCGTCGCGGTCCGCCGGGCCCTGGCGAACGCCACGGACTGGCACCACTACGACTGGCAGCTCATCCACGACGGCCCCCAGTCCCCCGCCCTCCACATGGCCCTGGACGAGGTCCTGACCGCCGAGGTCGCCGCGGGCCGCCGCCCGCCGACGCTGCGGGTGTGGGAGTGGGGTTCCCCGGCCGTGGTCATCGGCAGCTTCCAGTCGCTCCGCAACGAGGTCGACGCGGAGGGCGCCGCCCGGCACGACATCACGGTCGTCCGCCGCATCTCGGGCGGTGGCGCCATGTTCATCGAGCCCGGCAACACGATCACGTACTCCCTCTGCGTCCCCGACGCCCTCGTCCAGGGCCTCTCCTTCGCGGACAGCTACGCCTACCTCGACGACTGGGTCCTCGGCGCCCTGGAGGAGATGGGCGTCAAGGCCTGGTACCAGCCGCTCAACGACATCGCGACCGAGGCCGGCAAGATCGCAGGTGCGGCCCAGAAGCGGGTCGTCTCCGGCGACGGTGCCGTCCTGCACCACGTGACGATGGCCTACGACATCGACGCCGACAAGATGCTCGACGTCCTCCGCATCGGCCGCGAGAAGCTCTCCGACAAGGGCACCAAGAGCGCCAAGAAGCGCGTCGACCCCCTCCGCCGCCAGACCGGCCTCTCCCGCGCCACGGTCATCGACCGCATGATCGACTCCTTCCGCGGCCGCTACGGCCTGGCGGCGGGGTCGGTGACGGAGGAGGAGATGGCCCGCGCGGTCGAACTCGCGGAGACGAAGTTCTCGTCCGACGAGTGGACGGCGCGGGTGCCGTAGGGAGCGGAGGGGCGGCCGGCACGGTGTCCCGGTCTCAGACGCCCGAGTAGGCGTGCAGGCTGTTGAAGAAGATGTTCACTCCGTAGTAGTTGAACAAGTAGCAGCCGAACGCGGCCAGCCCCAGCCAGGCGGCTTTCCGCCCACGCCAGCCCGCCGTGGCGCGGGCGTGGAGGTAACTCGCGTAGGCGACCCAGGTGATGAGCGTCCAGATCTCCTTGGCGTCCCAGCCCCAGTAGCGTCCCCAGGCCGCCTCGGCCCAGATCGCCCCGGCGATGAGCGTGAAGGTCCAGAGCGGGAAGACCAGGGCGTTGACGCGGTAGGCGGACTTGTCGAGGGAGGAGGCCGCGGGCATCCGCTGCAGGACGGAGGCCGCGACACGGCCGGGGCGGCGGGCGCCCTCGCCGGTCAGCTTCGTCTCGTAGCGGTCGCGGAAGAGGTAGAGCAGAGTGCTGATCGCGCCGAGGTAGAGGAACGCGCCGCAGAGGATGGCGCAACTGACGTGGATGTAGAGCCAGTACGAGTGGAGGGCCGGGACGAGCTGGTCGCTGTCGGTGTACAGGACGGAGACGGCCAGCCCCAGATCCAGCAGCACCGTGGTGACCAGGGGGAGCCCCATCCACCGGACGTTCCTGCCCAGCCCGAGGAACAGGAGGTAGCCGCCGGTCACGACCATGCCGAAGGTCGTGGAGTACTCGTACATGTTGGCCCAGGGCGCCCGTTCCACGGACAGGGCGCGGGCGAGGACCCCGCCGAGGTGCAGCAGGAAGGCCAGGACGGTCAGCGACACGGCGATCCTGCCGTAGAGGTCGCCGCGCGCCGAACCCCCGGACGCGCCGGGGCCGTCGGGCATGTCGGGACGTTCCCCGTCGGCACGCGTGACGACCACAGGCCGCTCCAGGACGGCCGTTCCGCCGCTCTGCCGGACGGCCGGGGGCGCGGCGCCGGGCGCGCCCGCCCGGACCGTGAGGGAGGCCGCCGTGCGGCCCACCCTGCTGCGGCTTCCCAGCACCCACTCCGCCAGGTGGGCGAAAAAGGCCAGGGTGTACACCGCCATCGCCGAATACACCAGCGTGTTGCTGAGATTGGCGAGACTCTCATGATTCGCGGCGGCCAGCGTCACGCTGCGACTCCCTCGGTACGGACCGGATGGATCACCAGAAGATGGTTGCGCACGCGCAGCAGTGTGGCACGCTCGAATTGACGATCTTCAGCGCCCCCGGACCGGCCCTTCCGCCCCGTCAGCACGGTCGGCCCCGCCGTCCGCGCACGCCGGCCGTTCCCATTTCCCGCCACCCGCACCGGCATTGGTTTTTCCGCGGCCCGGGCGGAGAATCCGGCCACTCCTGTCCGGCGTGGTCCGTGCGGGGAGCGGCGGGTCACCTCGGCGTTTCACCGGAGCCGCCACATCTCGCACTTGGCCGGTTTGCCGGTTGTCGGCCTCAAGGGCCGAAATTAGGGTCACTTTCCTGACTCCGGGGAAAGGCAGGTCATGGCCGTTCGCCTTCAGGACCACGTTTCCGTGACGAAAGTGGAAGGAGGTTCTGTCATTCTGGACGAACGCAGCGGCCGTTATTGGCAGATCAACTCCTCCGCCGGAACCGCTCTCGACGCGCTGCTCGGCGGCGGTGACGCCGAAGCCGCCGCCGAGGCCCTGGTCCGTCGCTACGAGGTGGATTCCGCACAGGCCCGGGCCGATGTGAAAGCGCTTCTCTCCGCGCTGCGTTCGGCGTCCCTGGTGGAAGAGCGGACGGAAGCGTGAGCACTCCCGAAGCCTTGGCCGTGCGCGACGCCCTCCCCTTCCGCCGCAAGCTGCTCGTCGCCCCGGTCGTCCTGCTCGCCCGGGGCCTAGCGCGCCTACCTCCACGGCACTTGAGAGCCGTCATGACGGCGATCCGCGGCGACGCTCCGGCGGCAGGCGCCGAACAGGCGCTGCGCGCACGCCGGGACGTGACCTCGACGAGCCTCTACTGTGCCGGAGAAGGGTGCCTGCCGCGGTCCATCGCCACGGCACTGTTGTGCCGCGTGCGCGGCTGCTGGCCGACGTGGTGCGTGGGAGCTCGGCTGGAACCCTTTCTGGCGCACGCGTGGGTGGAAGCGGAAGGCCGGCCGGTCGGCGAGCCGTTCGAGGACGGCTATCTCGGCACCCTCTTCTCCGTCGCCCCCGTCGCCACAGTCACCCCCACCACCCCAGTCACCCCTGCCGCCCCAGCCGCCCCAGCCGCCGTCCGGCGAAGGAACGTCCCGTGACACGGTCGCACGGCCCCTCCACTCCCGCGCCGCCCCCGGAGAAGACGCCTTCCGGAACCCCCGCGCCCCCCACACCCTCCGGCGCCCG
The DNA here is from genome assembly GCF_020037025.1 of Streptomyces huiliensis. Classification (GTDB taxonomy): domain Bacteria; phylum Actinomycetota; class Actinomycetes; order Streptomycetales; family Streptomycetaceae; genus Streptomyces; species Streptomyces huiliensis. Next base: position 8,767 of record NZ_JAIQLH010000017.1, read on the forward strand.
CGTGGCGGACTTCGTACGGCTCGTCGTCCCCCATCGCGCCGCCCTCGCCTGGTCGTCCCTGCTGACCGTCGCGGCAGCCCTGCTCCGGCTCGCCGTCCCGGTCCTGGCGATGCGTGCCGTGCAGCGGGAGGGCGACCGCCCGGTCCTGCTCGCGGCGCTGGCGGCACTGTTCGTGCTCCAGGCGGGAGCGTCGTCCGCCGGCGCGTACCTGCTCCAGCGCACCAGCGAGTCCGTCGTCCTCCGGCTGCGGAACCGGCTCGTGCCCCGGCTCCTCTTCTCGCGGATCGGCACGCACGACACCCGGCGCGTCGGGGACCTGCTCTCCCGGGCCACCACGGACCTGACGCTCATCCGCGAAGTCGTGATGCACGGACTGGTCGACCTGCTGACCGGAACCGTCACCGTCGTCGGCGCCGTGGGGCTCATGCTCTGGCTCGACTGGCGGCTCTTCCTGCTCACGGTGCTCCCCGTCACCCTCGCCACCGCGCTCGTCTTCTCGGTCCTGTCCGGCATCCGGGCGGCGACCCACCGGGCCCAGGTGAGCGCGGGGTTCTTCGCGTCGGACCTGGAGCGCGCCCTCTCCGCGATCCGGACGGTCAAGGCGAACAACGCGGAAGCCCGCGAGGCCGAGCGCATCGGACGGCACGCCCGTGACTCCTACGCGGCCGGGGTGCGGGTGGCCGCCTTGGAATCGCTGGTCAGCCCGGCGATGGAACTGGCCGCCAACGGCTCGATGGTGCTGGTGGTCCTCGTGGGCGGGCTACGGGCGGCCGACGGCGCCACCACGCTCCCGCATCTCGTCGCCTTCCTGATGGCGGTCATGTACGCGGTGATGCCCCTCGCCGCGATCTTCCGCACGGCCGGCACGATCCAGAAGGGCCTGGCCTCCCTGGGCCGGGTCAGGGAAGTGGAGTCGGCGCCCGTGGAGCCGGGGGCAGGTGAGGCGGCCGGAAGCGGAGGGCCCGCATCCGCCGGCCGGGCGGCGGTCCCCATCGCGCGACCGCCCGGCGAGCCCCCGGCCCTGGAGTTCCGGAACATCTCCTTCGCCTACCCGGCCGAGGGCGGGAACCCCAACCCGGCCCTCTCCCACGTCTCGTTCCGCGTCCCGCCCCGCTCGTACTGCGCGCTGGTGGGCCTCTCCGGCGCCGGCAAGTCGACCGTCTTCTCCCTCGTCGAGCGCTTCCACGAACCGCAGGAGGGCCGGATCCTGCTGCACGGCGTGGACGTCGCGGACTTCCCCTCGCCGCAGTCCGTACGGGCCCGGACCGCGCTCGTCGAACAGAACTGCCCGGTGCTGCACGGAACCCTGCGCGAGAACCTCGTGTACGGCCGGCCGGACGCCACGGCCCGGGACGTCGCGGACGTCCTGGAACGGGTCCGGCTCGACGGGCTGGTGGCGCGGCTCCCCCGGGGCCTGGACTCCCTCGTCGGGGAGCACGGGTGCGCCCTGTCGGGCGGCGAACGGCAGCGCGTCGCCATCGCCCGGGCCCTGCTGCGAAAGCCCGCCCTGCTGCTCCTCGACGAACCCACCTCCGCGCTCGACGCCGTCAACGAGGCCGCGCTCGCGGAGGTGGTCGACGAGGTCTCGGCCTCGTGCGCGACGCTCGTCATCGCCCACCGGATGTCGACGGTGCGCCGAGCCGGACGCATCGTCGTCCTGGACGCGGGGCGGGTTGTCGGCACCGGATCCCATGCCGACCTGGTCCGCGGCAATTCTTTCTACCGCGCTCTCGCACTGAGCGGCTGACAATTCCCGCCGGACGCCCGCGGGTTTATGGCACGGCGCTTCCCCGCGGCATTCCCAAAATCCTTCTCCGGCATTCAACTACCGCCACTCCTCCACCGGTTCCGGTTCTCCTCCCGGACCTCCTCCCCGAAGCCTGCAGCGGCTTCTGTCTCGTTTTCTGTCTCGTTTCCCTCCCCCGGCCATTGCGACCGGTGCACCACCCACCTACAGTCCTCCGTGTCCGGTCATCGACGACCGAAAGGAGAAATCCGTGGCCAAGCTCGTGTACGAGCGCCCCGAGTTGGTCCTCGTCGGTTCATTCACGGAGCTGACCCGCGCCAACAAGCAGGGCATGGGATTCGACTGGTACCTGACCCGCAAGTAGTGGGGACGTGAGAATGCTCGGTCGCGGTCGGAACTGGTTCGTCGTTCTTCCGGATGCCGAGCCGCCGTATGCCGCGGCCGAGCGACTCGCGGCCCGGGCGCCGTGCGTCCTCCGCCACCCGTCGGGCCGGCCGTGGATCGCCGGCGACTGGGCCGCGGACGAACTGCGCACCGCCGTCACCCCACGCGGCTCGCTCGCCGCCCTCGGCGCCTGCGGTGCGACGCCCATCGAACTCCGGGCCCTTCTGGAACGGACGCTCGACGACGCGCGGCCCTCGGACGGGCCGACGCGCCCCTCACCGCCCGGGAGTTTCCACCTGGTGGTCCGCGGACCGGGCCGCGTCCTGGTGCAGGGCACGGCGTCCGGGGTACGACGCGTGTTCCACACCCGGCCGCCCGGCGGTCCGGTGATCGCCGGGGACCGGGCGGACGTCCTGGCCGGCCTGGTCGGAGCGGACGTCCGTACGGAGGCGCTGGCGGCCCGACTGCTCTATCCGGTCGGTCCCGTCGCGGCGGAGCGCGTTCCGCTGTGGCGCGGCGTCCACGCCGTTCCCGAGGACAGCGCGCTGGTGATCGACTCGGCCACGGGGGACGGCCGGTGCGTACGCCGCTGGGCCCCGCCACCGCCCGTCCTCTCCCTGCGCGAGGGCGCCGTCCGGTTCGGCGCCGCGCTGGCCGCCGCCGTCGACCTGCGCACGCGCGACGGCGGCACGGTCGGCTGCGACCTCTCCGGCGGCCTGGACTCCACCCCGCTGTGCTTTCTGGCGGCGCGCGGGCCCGCCCGCGTCGTGGCGTTCTCGTCCGGCGGCCGGCACGACGACGACCTGCGGTGGGCGGCGCGCGCCGCGCGCCATCTCCCGGACGTGGAGCGGATCGTGACGCCGCCCGAGGAGATGCCGTTGCCGTACGACGCGGTGACCCGGCCGGACGCCGGGACCGAGGAGCCGTTCACGGGCGCCGCCAACGCCGCGCGCGTCGTCCACACCGCGCGCCGGCTCGCGGAGCGCGGCTGCCGGGTCCACCTGGGCGGGCACGGCGGCGACGAGGTCCTCCTCGCGCCGGAGGCGTACCTCCACGACCTGCTGCGGCACGCGCCCCGCGCCGGCCTCCGGCACGTCCGGGGATACCGCGCGCTGCGCAGGTGGCCGCTGGCCCGCACCGTCCGGACGTTCCTGCGTCCCGGCACCTACGCCGCCTTCGCGGCGGCGTACGCGGACGGGATCGACGGGCTCCCGCCCCCGGCCGCCGCCCCGCCCGACCCCTGGGGACTCGGAGAGCTGCGGACACCGCCGTGGGCGACGCGGCGGGCCGCGGAGGCCGCCCGCGAACACCTCAGGGCGGCACTGGCCGAGCCGCCCCACGACCTGCTGCCCCCGGAACGGCCGGGTCGGCAGGCCCAGTTGGACGTCGTCCGGGGCAGCGGGCACGCCGTCCGGCAGGTACGCCGGATCATGGCGGAACACGGGCTGCGGACCGAGGCGCCGCTGCTCGACGACGCCGTGGTGGAGGTCTGCCTGGCGGTGCGCCCACACGAGCTTTCGACCCCGTGGCGCTACAAACCGCTGATGGCCGAGGCCATGCGCGGCACCGTCCCCGAAGCGCTCCTCGCGCGCACGACCAAGGCGGAGGGGCTGCCGGACGTGCACGCCGGACGGCGCCGCAACCTGGAGGGCATCCTCGCCCTGTGCGAGGACTCCCGGCTCGCCGGCCTCGGCCTCGTGGACGCCGGGCGCCTGCGCGCACACGTCCTGAGCATGGGGACGGACGCCCCGCCGATCGCCCTGTGGCGGACCCTGGCCTGCGAGAAGTGGCTACGCGCGGTGGAGGAGGACGGTGACGGTGAGCGGAGCGCCCCCGCCGCCCCCGCCGCCCTCGCCGCCCCCGACTCCCCTGCCGCCTCCGGCCCGCCGGACCGATGACACCGGGAGCGGAAGCGTTCCGCCGCCACCCGGGAGAGGAGACGACGCCGTGGAACCCGCTCTCGTCCTGCCGTCGGCGGGAGCCGACCTGATCCACCCCTACCCCCTCCTGGCCGCCGCGCGACGCCGGGGCCCGGTGGTCCGGGCGGCCCTGCCGGGGGCCGGCGCGCTCTGGCTGGTCACCGGGTACGAGGCTGTCCGGGAGGCCCTGGCCCACCCGCACCTCGGCAAGGACGGCCGGGCCGACGACGGCGTACAAGACGACGACGGCGTACAAGACGATGGCGCACAAGACGCCGGCCCACAGGACGACGGTCCGGAAGGCGAAGCCCCCGGCCGCGCCCGGCCCACCGTGCCGACCCCGGACCACGCCCGGCTCCGCGCCTCCGTCGGCCGGTTCCTCAGCCCCGCGCGCGTCGGGGCCCTCCGCGGCCGGCTGCACGCCGAGGCCCGCGCCCTCCTCACCGCGCTGCCCCCGGCGGACGAGGTGGACCTGGTGTCCGCCTACACCTTCCCGCTCCCCTTCGCCGGCATCTGCGCCGTGTTCGGCGTCCCGGCGGCGGACCGGGCCGGCCTGCTGCGGCTGACCGTCCTCATGTCACCCGGAACGACACCCGAATCGTCGCCCGACACGTCACTCGAAACGTCGCCCGGACCGCACGAACCCATCGCGGCAGACGACGCGTTCGCCCGGATGTGGGACTACTTCCGCGCCCTGGCCGCCGACCGCCGCCGGACGGTGCCCCACGGGGACGACCTCGTCACCGCGCTGGTGACGGAGGACGGCGACGGGCGGGGCTGGAGCGACGAGGAGTGCGCCTCCGTCTGCCTGATGCTGGTCGTCGCGGGCCACGAGCCGACGGCGAACCTGCTGGGCATCGGCGCCCTGCTGCTCGCCGGCGACCCGGCGGCGGCCGGGCCGCTGCGCGCGGACCCGTCGCGCGTCGGCGCCTTCGTCGACGAGCTGCTGCGCTACGACAGCCCGGTGTACCCGGGGGTGTTCCGCCGCTCGTCGCGGGACGTGCGGCTGGCGGGGGTGACCATCCCGGCGGGGGACCTCGTCCTGCTGGCCGTCGGCGCGGGAAACCGCGACCCGGAGGCGTTCCCGAACCCGACGGCGTTCGCTCCCGGCCGGACGGCACCCCGCCACCTGTCCTTCGGCCACGGCCGCCACTTCTGCCTGGGCGCGCCGCTGGCCAGGGTGGTGGCCGAGGCGGGCTTCACCGAACTTCTCTCGCTCTTCCCGGGCTTCACCCCGGCCGACACCTCCCGGATCACCTGGCGCCCCGAGTACCTGCGGGGCCTGACCGGCCTCCCGGTCGTCCTCGATCCGGGGCGGCGCGGCACCGGCGGGTGACGGCCCCTCGAACGGCGCCCTCACACCCCACCGAAACTCACCGCACCCCCGCCCCCGCCGTTCTCCACCCCGTCCAGCACCCCCACCGCGAAGTCCGCGTACGTGATCCGGTCGGCCGCGTCGGCGTGTTCGGCGCGGCGGTAGCGGCCCGTCGGGGTGCCGTCGTGGTCGAAGTCGCCGGCCGGGGTCGCGTAGGTCCACGCGAGGTCGGCGGTGTCGGAGGTGCGGAGGAGGTCGAGGCCGGCGGCGTGGGCGAGGTAGAAGGGGCGGTACGCGTTCGGGTAGCCCGGGGTGTCCATCAGGAGGGTGCCGGTGGGGCCGGGGAGGACGGAGGACAGGCCGACGACGGTCAGGTGGCGGACGTCCGCCTTCCGCAGGCCGGTGACGAGGGCCCGGGTCGACCGCGTGAAGAAGTCGTGCGGCGACGCCGACAGGTCGACCGCCGCCGAGACCGCCGCGTCGTGGCCCGCCGCCAGGCGTTCCACCGCCGCCGCGTCCGTGACGTCGCCCGCCGCCACCCGGACGTCCGGCGGCAGGTCCCGGTGGCGGGACGGGTCGCGGACCACGGCCGTGACGGTGTGGCCCCGGCGCCTCGCCTCCGCCGCCACGTGACCGCCCGCCCTGCCGCCCGCACCGAAGATCACGATGTTCATGGGGACGCCTCTCAGCCCTGGCCGGAACCCTTCGCCCCGGCCTGTGCCCGCGACCGTAGCCACCGCCCCGGTTACCTCTCGGATACCGGTCCGTCTGCCGCTATCGTGACGCCATGAGGGAACCCCTGCCTGCGGACATGTTCGACGAGTTGTGCCCTTCCTCGCTCAATCCGATCCGGTTCGGGGACAAATGGGCGCCTTTGGTCATTCGGTGTCTGGAGGGCGGCCCGCGGCGGTTCTCCGAATTGCGGGTTCCGCTCCGGCGCGTCACGCCCAAGGTGCTCACCGCCTCGCTGCGCGCGCTGGAGCGGGACGGGTTCGTCGAGCGGACGGTGCACCCCGGCCCCCTCCAGCGCGTCGAGTACGCGTTGACGCCGCTCGGGCGCAGCCTGCTCGGGCCCCTGGAGGCCGCCTGCGCCTGGGCCGGCGAGCACTGGGACGAGCTGCTCGACGCCCGCGAGGCGTACGAGGGGCGGCAGCAGGCCGGCTGACCGGGGGCTCACGCCGTCAGCGCCGGGATCACCCGCTCCCCGTACGCGTCGATCGTCGCCTCCTTCGCGTCGTGCATCGCGTACACCGCGAACTGGTCCACCCCCAGCGCCCGCAGCTCCTCCAGCCGCGCCACGTGCGCCTCCGCCGGGCCCAGCAGGCAGAAGCGGTCCACGATCCCGTCCGGGACGAAGTCCGCCGACGGGTTGCCCGCGCGGCCGTGGTGGCTGTAGTCGTAGCCCTGCCGCTGCTCGATGTACGTGGTGAGGGCCTCGGGCACCAGGCCCGAGTGGGCGCCGTAGCGGCCGACGAGGTCGGCGACGTGGTTGCCGACCATGCCGCCGAACCAGCGGCACTGCTCCCGCGCGTGGGCGAGGTCCTCCCCCACGTACGCGGGGGCGGCGACGCAGACCGTGACGGACGCCGGGTCGCGCCCGGCCTCCTCCGCCGCGCGGCGTACCGCCTTGACCATCCACTCGGTGAGGAACGGGTCGGCGAGCTGGAGGATGAAGCCGTCGGCCTCGCGGCCGGCCAGGGCGAGGGCCTTCGGGCCGTACGCGGCCATCCAGACCGGGAGCCGGCCGTCGCGCACCCAGGGCAGTCGCAGCGGTGTGCCGCCGACGTCGGCCTCGCGGCCCTCGGCCAGGTCGCGGATCACGCGCATCGATTCGCTCAGCGCGGCGAGGGTGTTGGGGCGGCGGCCCGCCACCCGCATCGCCGAGTCGCCCCGACCGATGCCGCAGACCGTGCGGTTGCCGTACATGTCGTTGAGCGTGGCGAAGGTGGAGGCCGTGACCTCCGGGGTGCGCGTGGAGGGATTGGTGACCATCGGGCCCACGACGAGCCGTTCGGTGTGTTCCAGGATGCGGCTGTGGATGACGAACGGCTCCTGCCACAGCACGGCGGAGTCGAACGTCCAGCCGTACCGGAAGCCGCGCCGTTCCGCACGGCGCATCAGCTCGACGACGGCGGTGGCGGGCGGGTCGGTCTGCAGGACGAGGCCGAAGTCCAAGGCTGGTGCTCCTTAAAGCGCGTTACGCGAGGTACTGGCAAGTCGAGCGCGGTACGTAGCGGCCGTGTCCCGTCCGGCCCGTGAACCGCCGTTCGTCGATGACGATCTCCCCGCGCGACAGGACGGTCTCGACGCGGCCGGTCACCTCCTTCCCCTCGTACGCCGAGTAGTCGACGTTCATGTGGTGGGTGGCGGCGGAGAGGACCTGGGTGGCTCGCGGGTCGTAGACGACGAGGTCGGCGTCGGCGCCGGGGGCGATGGTGCCCTTGTGCGGAGCGAGGCCGAACATGCGGGCCGGGGCGGCGCACGCGATCTCGATCCAGCGGCGGCGGGAGATGCGGCCCTCGACGACCGCCTGGTGGAGGAGGTCCATCCGGTTCTCCACGCCCGGCAGGCCGTTGGGGATCTTCGAGAAGTCGCCGCGGCCCAGCTCCTTCTGGCCGGAGAAGCAGAACGGGCAGTGGTCGGTGGAGACGACCTGGAGGTCGTCCGTGCGCAGCCCGCGCCAGAGGGCCGCCTGGTGCTCGCGGGGCCGGAGGGGCGTCGAGCAGACGTACTTCGCGCCCTCGAAGCCGGGCTCCGCCAGGTTGTCCGTCGAGAGGAAGAGGTACTGGGGGCACGTCTCGCCGAAGACCGGAAGCCCCTTGTCCCGGGCCGCGGCCAGCTCCGCGACGGCCTCCTCCGCCGAGACGTGGACGACGTACAGCGGGCTGCCGGCGACCCGGGCGAGCTGGATCGCGCGGTGGGTGGCCTCGGCCTCCAGCAGGGCCCTGCGGACCTCGCCGTGGTAGCGCGGGTCGGTCTTCCCCGCCTCCAGCGCCTGGCGCACCAGCACGTCGATCGCGATGCCGTTCTCCGCGTGCATCATGATCAGCCCGCCGTTGCCGGCGGCGCGCTGCATGGCCCGCAGGATCTGGCCGTCGTCGCTGTAGAGCACCCCCGGGTAGGCCATGAAGAGCTTGAACGACGTCATCCCCTCGTCCACGAGGAGATCCATCTCCTTCAGCGTGTCCTCGTTCACGTCCGAGAGGATCATGTGGAAGGCGTAGTCGATCGCGCACTTCCCCGCCGCCTTCGCGTGCCACGCGTCCAGCCCTTCGCGCAGCGCCCGGCCCCGCGTCTGCACCGCGAAGTCGACGACGGTCGTGGTGCCGCCCCAGGCGGCGGCCCGGGTGCCGGTCTCGAAGGTGTCGGACGAGGAGGTTCCGCCGAAGGGGAACTCGAAGTGGGTGTGGGCGTCCACGCCGCCCGGGACGACGTACTTGCCGGCCGCGTCGATCGTCCGGTCGGCCGTCCAGCCCCGGGCCACCGAACTGCCCGTCGCGCCCAGCGCGGCCACCTTCCCGTCCTCGACGAGGACGTCGGCGTACGTCTCCTCGGCGGCCGTGATGACGAGACCGCCCTTGACGAGGGTCCTGGTCACGAGCATGCTCCCGTCTGCCGCACGCGCCGCAGCGCCTCCTCCAGCGCCGCCGCGCCCTCCTCCGCCTCGGCGACGGTCAGGGTCAGCGGCGGGGCGATGCGCAGGACCGCGCCGCCCCGGCCGCCCTTGCCGATCAACAGGCCCTGCTCGCGGGCGCGTTCGAGGGCCTCGTTCGCCGCCTCGGACGAGGTGAGCTCGACGCCGATCATCAGCCCCCGGCCGCGCACCTCCCGGACGACCGGCAGGCCGGCGGTGATGGCCCGGAGCCGTTCGATCAGCAGGCCGCCGACGCGCCGGGCGTTGCCCTGGAGGTCGTGTTCGAGGAGGTAGGTGAGGTTGGCGAGGCCGGCCGCCATGGTGACCGGGCTGCCGCCGAAGGTGGAGATGGAGTTGGCCCCCAGGCAGTCCATCACCTCGGCGCGGGCGACGACGCCGCCGACGGACATGCCGTTGGCGATGCCCTTGGCGAAGGTGAGCACGTCGGGCGGGCCGTTCTCGGCGTGGGCCTGCCAGCCCCAGAAGTGGTCGCCGGTGCGGCCCCAGCCGGTCTGCACCTCGTCGCTGATCCAGAGGATGCCGTGCCGGTTCAGCACCTCGCGGAACGCCGCGTAGAGCCCGTCGGGCGGCGCGGTGAACCCGCCGACGCCCTGCACCGGTTCGGCGATCAGCGCGGCCACCGTCCCGTGCGCCTGGCCGAGCATGTCCTCCAGGTCGCGGACGCAGGCGGCGGTGAACGCGGCGTCGGAGAGGTGCGCGTACGGGCCCTGCGAGCGGACGGCGCCGTGGACGTAGAGCGTCTGGAGCGGCGAGAGGCTGGTGGGCGACCAGGCGGAGTTGCCGGTGATGCCCACGGTGGAGAAGGAGCGGCCGTGGTAGCTGTTGCGCATGGCCAGGATCTGGTTGGACCGCCGGTACGTCGTGGCCAGCAGCAGCGCGGCGTCGTTGGCCTCGGTGCCGGAGGTGGTGAAGAAGACGCGGGCGTCGGGGATGCCGCTCAGCGCCGCGACGCGTTCGGCGAGTTCGACCATGTGACGGTCGAGGTAGAGGGTGGACGTGTGCAGGATCCGGCCGGCCTGCTCGGCGACCGCCTTGGTGACCTCGGGCAGCGCGTGGGCGGTCATGGTGGTGAGGATGCCGCCGAAGAAGTCGAGGTAGCGGCGGCCGTCGGCGTCCCAGACGTACCGGCCCTCGCCGTGGGTGAGTTCGAGGGGTTCGGCGTAGTAGAGGGCCAGCCAGGAGGGGAGGACGGCCCGGTGACGGGCGTGCAGCCCCGGGGCGACGGCCGGGCCGGGGGACGAGCCGGCCGCGCGGCCGGGGAGCGCACCGCTCACGGCCGCACCAGCCCCTCGTACGCGTCGGGGCGCCTGTCCCGGTAGAACGCCCACTGCTGCCTGACCTCGTCGATCAGCGAGAAGTCCAGGTCCCGGACGACGAGTTCCTCCTTGGTGTCGCTGGCGACGTCCCCGACGAACTGCCCGCGCGGATCGACGAAGTACGACGTCCCGTAGAAGTCGTTGTCGCCGTACTCCTCCCGCCCGACGCGGTTGATGGCGGCGACGAAGTACTCGTTGGCGACGGCGGCGGCGGGCTGTTCGAGCTTCCAGAGATGCGCGGAGAGGCCGCGCGAGGTGGCCGACGGGTTGTAGACCAGCTGGGCGCCGGCCAGGCCGAGTTGCCGCCAGCCCTCCGGGAAGTGGCGGTCGTAGCAGATGTAGACGCCGATCCGGCCCACGGCGGTGTCGAAGACCGGCCAGCCCAGGTTGCCCGGCTTGAAGTAGTACTTCTCCCAGAAGCCCTTGACCTGCGGGATGTGGTGCTTGCGGTACTTGCCGAGGTACGTGCCGTCGGCGTCGATGACGGCGGCGGTGTTGTAGTAGAAGCCGGACTGCTCGACCTCGAAGACCGGCACGACGATCACCATGCCCGTCTCCCGGGCGAGTTCGCGCATCCGGCGGACGGTCGGCCCGTCGGGGACCGGCTCGGCCCAGCGGTAGTGCTCGCTCTCCTGGACCTGGCAGAAGTAGGGGGCGTTGAAGACTTCCTGGAAGCCGATCACCCGGGCGCCCTGCGCGGCGGCGGCGCGGGCGTGTTCCTCGTGTTTGGCGATCATCGATTCGGTGTCACCGGTCCAGCCGGCCTGGACCAGTGCGGCGCGCACAACAGTGGACATGAGCTGCTCCTCCGCCGGGGCGTGATGCCGGGCCGCGTGATCCGGCACGCGTGGTCCCGGCATGCGGGACGCCGGGCTACGCGCGAAGATCCGCGTGGATGCGACCGTATGGCCCGGCACCCGCGGAGGCAAGACCGGCGCGACCTTTCCATGGAGACAGCAATAGACAGAGAAGCTTGCCAGTTTGCCTGTACGTCTCTAGGCTGCCGTCATGTCTGCGACCACGCTCGACCCGAAGACCGCCCTCGTCCTCATCGACCTCCAGAAGGGCATCACGGCCCTTCCCACCGTCCACCCCGCGGACGAGATCGTCGCCCGCGGCGCCGAACTCGCCGCCGCCTTCCGCGCCCGGGGGCTCCCGGTCGTCCTGGTGCGCGTCGTCGGCGCGGCGCCCGGCCGTACGGAGACCCGGCACCGCAGCGGGGAGATGCCCGCGGACTTCGCCGAGCTGCGGCCCGAACTCGACCGCCGCGACAGTGACATCGTGGTCACCAAGCACACCTGGGGCGCCTTCCACGGCACGGACCTCGACCTCCAGCTGCGCCGCCGGGGCGTGACGCAGGTCGTCCTCGCCGGCATCGCCACCGGCATGGGCGTGGAGTCGACCGCCCGGGCCGCGCACGAGCACGGGTACCACGTGACGGTGGCGACGGACGCGGTCACGGACCTCGACCCCGAGGTGCACCGGATCAGCGTGGAGAAGGTCCTCCCCCGGCTGGCGGAGACCGACACCACGGAGGCGATCATCCGCCTGCTGGGCTGAGCGGCGGCCACGTGGGGCGCGGTACGGCCGGACCCCGCGGTACGGCATGACCCTGCGGCACGGCAGGACCCCGCGGTACGACAGGACCCCGCCTTACGTCCGCACCCCGCCGCATGGCAGGACCCGTACCGCACCCCACGCCGTGCTCACCGGCCCGGCCGGACCACCATCGCGGACCCGCCGCCGCGCCGGGCCTTCTCCGCGGCGGCCAGCCACCGCCCGTCCGGCAGCCGTTCGACGCCCGTCGCGGCGCCGATGAACGACGGGTTGAGCTTGAACACGTGCCCCTTCGCCTCCAGTTTGCGGCGGACGGAGCTGTCCCACAGCGCCTGTTCCACGTCCGTCGTCGCGGCGTTGCGCTGGCTGGCGCGCGGCGCGGCGATGGCGTCGACCAGCGGCATCCCGCGGTCCACGCGGTTGAGCAGCGTCTGGAGCACGGTGGTGATGATCGTCGCCCCGCCCGGCGAGCCCAGCGCGAACTTCAGCTTCCCGTGGTCGAGGACGACCGTCGGCGAGATCGACGACCGCGGCCGCTTGCCGGGACCCGGCAGGTTCGGGTCGTGGACGCCCGGGCTGACCGGCGTGAACGAGAAGTCCGTCAGCTCGTTGTTGAGCAGGAAGCCCCGGCCGGGCACGGTGATGCCGGTGCCGCCGGTCTGCTCGATGGTGAAGGTGTACGCGACGACGTTCCCCCACTTGTCGGCCACCGTCATGTGGGTGGTCTGCTGCCCCTCGTACGGCGTGGGAGCGGCCCGGCCGGTCGTGCCGCAGGGCTTGGGGTGCCGGGGGTCGCCGGGGGCGAGCGGGCTGGTCAGCGCCCGGCTGTCCTTGATCAGGCAGGCCCGGGAGGCCGCGAACCGCTTGGACGTCAGCGCCGCCGTGGGCACCTTCTCCTGGGCGGGGTCGCCGATCCACCGGTTCCGGTCGGCGAACGCGATCCGGCTCGCCTCCACGTAACGGTGCAGGTAGGCCGTGTCGTCGAGCTTCCGGAGGTTGCTCTTCTCCAGGATGTTCAGCGCCTCGGCGACGGCGATCCCGCCGGAGGCCGAGGGGGCCATCCCGTAGACGTCGAGCCCCCGGTAGGTGGTGTGCGTGGGGCCCGGGCGCTTGACCGCGTACGCGCGCAGGTCGCGCTCGGTGAGGTCGCCGGAGCGTACGACGCGGTGCGCGCCGGGCGCGACGGGCGGTTTGCGGACCGTACGGACCACGTCGCGGCCCAGCTCGCCGCCGTACATCGCGCCGACGCCGCGCTTGCCGACGAGTTCGTAGGTGCGGGCGAGGTCGGGGTTCTTCAGGGTGGCGCCGACGGCCGGGAGCTTCCCGCCCGGCAGGTACAGCTTGGCGGTGGCGGGGAAGTCGCGGAAGCGCTTCTCGTTGTCGGCGGTCTGCTGCCGGAAGGTCTCGTCGACGGTGAAGCCCTTGCGGGCCAGCCGCTCGGCGGGTTTCAGCACCTGGCCGAGCGATCTGCTGCCCCAGGACCGCAGCGCCGCGTCCCAGGTGGCGGGGGCGCCGGGGACGCCGACGCTCCGGCCGCTGGTCATGGCCTCGTCGAAGGGGATGGCGTGCCCCTTCTCGACGAACAGGTTCTTGTCCGCGCTGAGCGGCGCCCGCTCGCGGCCGTCGATGGTGAAGACCTTGCGGGCCTTCGCGTTGTAGTACACGAAGTAACCGCCGCCCCCGATGCCGCCGGAGTACGGCTCGGTGACGCCGAGGGCGGCGGCGGTGGCGACCGCCGCGTCGACGGCGTTGCCGCCGCCCTTGAGGACCTCGATGCCGGCGGCGGAGGCGTCGGTGTCGACGCTGGCGACGGCACCGCCGCGGCCGACGGCGAGCGGGGTCTTGGCGGGGGCGCGGCCGGCGCCTTGAGCGGTGTCCGCGCCTTGGGCGGGACCGGCGCCGGCCTGCGCGGCGGCCGGCACGATCCCGAGTCCGGCCACGAGTGCGGCCGTCGCGCAGAGCACGGTCGTTCGCCGGCGCGCTGGCGGTCTTGCCATGGGTACCTCCCTGTCGGCTGAGAGGCCCCGGACCCTACTCGCAGGACCCCTCCGCCGACAGGGCGCGACACGGCTCCCGTTCGGACTTTCGTGCGGACTTCCGTCAGATGCCCGAACAGGCTCCGTTCAGGCTTCGGCTCAGCGGCCCCGCGCCTGGGTGATCACCGGCTTGGCCATCGCCCGCTCGCCGTCGGCGTTCGGGTGGAAGGGCGCGGCCGGACGGGTCGGCTGGGCGCCCTCGATCCAGCGGTCCTTCTCCGGACGGCAGGTGTCGTGGCCGACGGTGGCGCGGTAGGTGTCGGCGTACCGGACGTGGGCCTTGCGCGCCTGCTGCTTCAGCATCGCGTTGAGCTTCTTCTCGGTGTCGCGCAGGTACGGGGTGTCCCCGGCCGCGATCGGCACGTTCGGGAAGCAGCCGACGCCGCTGTCCGGCATGATCGACGGGTAGCCGACGAGGACGACGCGGGCGTGCGGGGCGCGCTGGTGGATCGCCTTGAGGACGCGGGCGACCTTGGGCGCGGCGTCGGCGACGCGCTTGTTCAGCAGGTCGGAGCCGTCGGCCGCGGTGTACTTCTTGCGGCAGGGGGCGCCGGCCGGGTCGGAGACGGAGAGCTGGGCGCAGGTGCCGATGATCTCGCCGAAGCCGATGTCGTTGCCGCCGATGCCGACGGTGACCAGGCGGGTCCGCTTGCCGAGGGCGTTGAGCTGCGGGGCGTTGGCGCCCTGGGTGCGCCACATGTCGTCGGTCTTGGCGCCGCTGCAGCTGACGTCCTTGAAGGACTTCTGGTGCAGCGCCTTCGCGGTGAGCGAGGGGTAGTTGACGCTGGACCGGGCGCAGTCGCCGCCGCTCTGGGTCGGCACGCCGGGCGCGGAGGTGTACGAGTCGCCGAGGGCGACGTAGCGCTCTCCGCCGTGGGCCGGGACGGCGGCCGCGGCCGGCGCGGCGGCCCCCGCCGCCAGGGCCGTGGCCGCGCCGACCGCCGCCAGCACCTTGCCGTACCGCCCGCCGTGTGCGCCTGCGTCTGCCACTACTGCCTCCGGAGAATCGGTGATGGTTCCAGGCCGACCGCGTCCCGGGAGGAACCTCCGGGCGCCGTCGAACACGGCAGTCAGACTCGCCTCGGGATTGACCCTCTGTCAATCTCACGAGGCTCAGCGGGCATCACTGGTACCGCCCGTCACTCGGCCGCACGTACCGGACGAGGCCGCCCGGGCCGTCGTCTCCCACCGCCCACCCCTAATGCGACTCCCAGAATCCGATTAGCTAAAGTACTGGTGTGCGACTGACCAAGAGCACGGACATCGCCCTGCGCATCGCCATGCGCCTGGCCGTGACGTCCGGCGGCCCCGAGACCGCCGCGCCCACCACCCGAGAGGTGGCGGCGGCGGTGGGAGTGCCGTACACGCACGCGGCCAAGGTGGTCAGCCGCATGACGCACCTGGGGGTCGTGGAGACCCGCAGGGGCCGGGGCGGCGGGCTGGCGCTCACCGCCCTGGGGCTGACGGGCTCGGTGGGCCGGCTGGTGCGTGCCCTGGAGGGCACGGGCGACGTCGTCGGCTGCGAGGACGATCCGCCGTGCCCGCTGCGCGGGGCCTGCCGGCTGCGCGGGGCGCTGCGCGACGCGCAGGAGGCGTTCTACGCCGCGCTCGACCCGCTCACCGTCGAAGAACTGGTCCGGCAGCCCACCGGGCCGGTCCTGCTGAGCCTGACGACCAGACCCGATCCCCTCGACTGACCGCCCCCCTCGACTGACCGAAATCGGCGCCGACCGCCACACGGCGTCCGCCCTCCCTGAAATACGAGCACCCTGAAATACGAGTCTTGGATGCGCATTATCCGTCCGGGACCCGAACCGCAAGGACCGTAAGGAGCCGCCGTGCTGTCCCCGAAGTCGACCGAGATCGTCCGCGCCACCCTGCCCGCCGTGGGCGGGGCCATCGGCGAGATCACCCCGCTCTTCTACGACAAGCTGTTCGCCGAGCGTCCCGACCTGCTGCGGGACCTCTTCAACCGCGGCAACCAGGCCAACGGCTCGCAGCGCCAGGCCCTCGCGGGCGCCATCGCCGCGTTCGCCACGGCGCTGGTGGAGCACCCGGACGTGCGACCGGACGCGATGCTGGCCCGCATCGCGCACAAGCACGCCGCGCTCGGCGTGACGGCGGAGCAGTACGAGCTGGTCCGGCGGCACCTGTTCGCCGCGATAGCCGAGGTCCTGGGCGAGGCGGTGACCCCCGAGGTCGCCGCGGCCTGGAACGAGGTCTACTGGCTGATGGCCAACGCGCTGATCGCCCTGGAGGCCCGGCTGTACGAGGGCGCGGGCGTCCCGGCCGGCGAGGTCTTCGTGCCCTGCCGCATCGTGGCCCGCCACGCCGAGACGGCGGACGTCGCCACCTTCGAGGTCCGGCCGCTCGACGGCCGGAAGCTGCCCGCCGCCCGGCCGGGCCAGTACGTCTCCGTCCGGGTCGAGCTGCCCGACGGCGCCCGGCAGATCCGCCAGTACAGCCTCTCCGGCCGGCCGGACAACGCCCTCCGGTTCACCGTCAAGCGCGTCCCGGGCGACCCGGCGGGCGAGGTCTCGAACCACCTCCACGACCACCTGGACACCGGCGCGGAGCTCCAGGTCAGCCTGCCCTTCGGCGACGTGGTGCTGGAGGAGGGCGACCGTCCGGTCGTGCTCGTCTCCGCGGGCATCGGCTGCACCCCGATGACCGGCATGCTCGACCACCTGGCCGCGACCGGCTCGGCCCGCCGCGTGGTCGTCGTTCACGCCGACCGCGGCCCGGCGGACCACGCCTTCCGCGAGGAGCTGCGGCAGCTCGTCGCCAAGCTGCCGGACGCGGAGGCGCACGTCTGGTACGAGCGTCCGGAGGGCGAGTGGCCGGCCGAACGCACCGGCTACGCGGACCTGTCGGCGATCGACGTCCCGGACGACGCCGTCGTGTACCTGTGCGGTCCGCTCCCCTTCATGCGG
Source organism: Streptomyces huiliensis (assembly GCF_020037025.1). GTDB lineage: Bacteria > Actinomycetota > Actinomycetes > Streptomycetales > Streptomycetaceae > Streptomyces > Streptomyces huiliensis. The sequence goes on from NZ_JAIQLH010000017.1 coordinate 25,629, forward strand.
GCGGCGCGCGCACAGCTGCTCACCCAGGGCGTCGCCCCGGCGGACGTCCACTACGAGGTGTTCGGCCCCGACCTGTGGCTGGGCGCGGACGCCTGATCCCCGTGGACCGCTAGGGCTGCGGGTGGTGCCCGGCCGGCCCGGGGAGCAGCGTCCCCGGCTCGGCCGGCGCCACCTCCACCGCCTCCGTCTTGACGCTGCGCCGCTGCCGCTTGGCGACCCAGGTGGCCAGCCAGGACAGCAGCATGCACATCCCGATGTACACCGGCGAGATGATCATGACGACGGGGATGAACGGCAGCCCGTAGTCCAGGTTCCCCGCGATCAGCTTGCCGGCGTGCAGGAACTCCTCGTAGGTGATGAGAAAGCCGAGGGAGGTGTCCTTCAGGGCGACGACGAGCTGGCTGATGATCGTCGGCAGCATCGCCCGGACCGCCTGCGGCACCAGGACGTACGTCATGACCTGCGTCTTGTGCATCCCGAGCGCGTACGCGGCCTCCCGCTGGCCGCGCTCGACGGAGTCGACGCCGGTCCGGAAGACCTCCGCGAGCACCGACCCGTTGTAGAGGGTGAGGCCGGTGACGAGGGCGGGCAGCGGCTGGACCTTGAGGGCGACGAAGACGAAGAAGATCATCACCAGCACGGGCATGGCCCGGAAGAACTCCACGATCACCGTGGCCGCCCAGCGCAGCGGCCGGTGGTCGGAGAGCCGCCCGGCCGCCAGCAGCCCGCCGAGGATGAGCGAGAGCACGGCGGCGTAGCCGAAGGCGCGGAGGGTGTTGCCGAGGCCGCGCAGCAGCATCTCCTGGATGCCGACGTACTCGAACGGCCTCCACTTCCGCGCGGCGAACTGCCCGGTGTCCACGAGGAGGTACACCACCCAGCCGACGAGGGCCGCGATGGCGACACTCGCGAGCAGGCCGTAGAGGCGGTGGCGCCGGCGGGCGTGCGGGCCGGGGATGTCGTACAGGGCGGTTCCGGTCACCGGGCCACTCCCCACCGCTTCTCCAGCACGTTGAAGACCGCGCTGATGGTCAGGGTCACGATCAGGTAGCCGACGGCGATCCAGACGAAGGTCCAGATGATGCCGTAGCCGAGCTCGTTGAGGGTCTTGTAGGTGCCCAGGAGCTCGGTGACGCTGAAGGAGCCGGCGATGGCCGAGTTCTTGGCGAGGGCGATGAGGGTGGAGCCGATCGGCGGGATGACCGAGCGGAACGCCTGCGGCAGGATCACCGTGCCGAGCGTCTGCCCGAAGGTCATGCCCAGGCTGCGCGCGGCCTCGCCCTGCCCGGTGGGCACGGTGTTGATGCCCGAGCGGACGGCCTCGCAGATGAACGCCGAGGTGTAGCAGCCGAGCGCGAGCACCGCGAAGAGCTGGAAGGGCAGCACCACCCCGAACCTCGGCAGGCCCAGCACCACCGCGAAGAACAGCAGCGTCAACGGCGTGTTCCGCAGGACCGTCACCCACGCGGTGCCGAAGGCGCGCAGCGAGGCGACGGGCGCGACGCGGAAGGAGGCCATCAGGAAGCCGAGGACGAGGGCCAGCAGCGAGCCGTAGACGGTGAGTTCGACGGTGCCGAGCAGGCCCTTGCCGTAGAGGGAGAGGTTGTCGGTCAGGACGTTCACGGCGCGGTCCTCCCGGTGCCGTAGCGGTCGACGGCGGGCGGCTTCGGCGCGGGGACGCCGGAGCGGCCGAGCGTCGCGTCGTACGCCTTCTTCCAGTCGCCGTTCCGCTCGTGCTCCTCGATGGCGTCGTCGAGGGCCAGCCGCAGCGCGGTGTCGCCGCGCGGGACGCCGATGCCGTACGGCTCCTTGGAGAACGGCTGCCCGGCGATCCTCAGCTCGTCCGGGGCCTTGGCGGCGAAGCCCATGAGGATGGTGTCGTCGGTGGTGACGGCGGCGACCTGGAGGCTGAGGAGGTTGTCGACGCAGATGGAGTACGTGTCGTAGGCGACGGCCTGGGCCTTGGGGAACTCGTTCTGGATCCGCCGGAGCGGGGTGGACCCGGCGACCGAGCAGACCCGCTTGCCGTCGAGGTCCTGCGGGCCCTCGATGTCCTTCTCGTCCTTGCGCACCAGCAGCCCCTGCCCGGCGACGTAGTAGGGACCGGCGAAGCCGACCTGGCGTTTGCGCAGGTCGTTGATGGTGTAGGTGCCGACGTAGTAGTCGATCTGGCCGTTCTGCAGGGCCGTCTCGCGGTTGGCGGAGGCGATGGTGCGGAACGCGAGGGTCTTGGGGTCGAAGCCGAGGGAGGCGGACATCATCCGGGCGATCTCGATGTCGAAGCCGGAGTAGACGCCGGTGGCGGGGTCCTTCTCGCCCAGGTAGGGCTGGTCCTCCTTGACGCCGACGGTGAGGTGGCCGCGCCCCTTGGCCGCGCGCCAGCCGGCCGAGGCGGGCAGCGCGAAGCCGGTGGCGACGCGGTACGCGGGGAGGTCGCCGGGCGCGGGGCCCGTGACGGGCGGGCTGCCCTCCTTGCCGCAGGCGGCGGCGGACAGGGCGAGGGCGGCGAGACCGGCGAGGGCGCTCAGGACCCGGCCGGCGGTGCGGTGTGCCATGTGCTGCGTCACCCGCTCAGTGCTTGAGGATCTTGGAGAGGAAGTCCTTGGCCCGGTCGCTCTCGGGGGCCGTGAAGAACTCCTCGGGGACGCGGTCCTCGACGACGCGGCCGTCGGCCATGAAGACCACGCGGTTGGCGGCGGAGCGGGCGAAGCCCATCTCGTGGGTGACGACGACCATCGTCATGCCCTCGCGGGCGAGCTGCTGCATCACCTCCAGGACCTCGTTGATCATCTCCGGGTCGAGGGCGGAGGTGGGCTCGTCGAAGAGGAGCGCCTTGGGGTCCATGGCGAGCGCGCGGGCGATGGCCACGCGCTGCTGCTGGCCGCCGGAGAGCTGGGCCGGGTACTTCTCCGCGTGGGCGAGGAGCCCCACCCGTTCCAGGAGCTCGCGCGAGCGCCGGTCGGCGTCCTCCCGGCCCCGGCCGCGGACCTTCACCTGGGCCAGCGAGACGTTGGCCAGCACGGTCTTGTGCGCGAAGAGGTTGAAGGACTGGAAGACCATGCCCACCTCGGCCCGGAGCCGGGCGAGGGACCTGCCCTCGGCGGGGAGCGGCTGCCCGGCCAGGGTGATCGTCCCGGAGTCGATGGGCTCCAGCCGGTTGATCGTCCGGCACAGCGTGGACTTCCCGGAGCCCGACGGGCCGATGATCACCACCACCTCGCCCCGGCCGACCGTGAGGTCGATGTCCTGGAGGACGTGCAGCTTCCCGTAGTACTTGTTGACGCCACGCAGTTCGATCAGCGGATCGACGGCCATGCTCTGCCCAACTCACTCTCGCCCTGTCCGGAGGCTCGTCCTGCCCGGCGGCCCACCGTGTCCGGGGGGCCACCGTGTCCGGGGGCCGCCTCGTCCGGAAGCCGCCCTGTCCCGAGGCTCGCTCTCTCCGGCGGCTCGCCCTTTCCGGAGGCCCGCACCGGCCGGTCGGAGCAACCTATCCAGGGGCGTTCCGGGACGTCACTGGCGACACGCGTGCAGAGCGGCACCAGCCCGACATTTCCTCTCCCCGTCCGCCGCTCTCCCCCGCCGCCCACCGGGGGTCACCTGCGCTTTCCTAGGTACACAGACCCAGCCTGGGTACCTAGCCTGTGGGTCCGGATGGGGGAACCTGGGGGAAGGGAGCCCGGAGTGGCCGACAGCAGGCCCGTATATCTGCGCATCGCGGACGACCTGCGGCGGCGCATCGACGACGGCTCACTGACCGTCGGCGCCCGGATCCCCTCCCGCTCCGAGCTCAAACGCGTCTACGCGGCCAGCGACCAGACCGTCGACCGCGCGGTCCGGGTGCTCAAGGCCGCGGGGTACGCGGAGGGGCAGTTCGGGCGCGGGGTGTTCGTCGCCGACCGGGCGCCGCTGGGGACCCTGCTGCGGACCACCGGCGCCGTCGACACCCCGTTCGCGGCGGAGATCCACACCGGCCGCGGCCCGGGCCCGCGGTGCGGGCGCCCGCCCGGGGAGACCGCGCTGACCTGGGAGGCGTCCTCCGGCGAGGCGCCCGCGCTGACCTGGGAGGCGTCCTCGGGCGAGGCGCCCGCGCCGGCGCGGATCGCGGAGCGCCTGGGCATCGCCGCCGGCGAGCCGGTGCTGTGCACGGAGTACGAGTACCTGGCCGACCGGCGGCCGGTGCAGCTCGCCACCAGCTGGGAGCCGGTGGCCGTCACCGCCGGCACCGACGTCGTCCACCCCGAGCGCGGGCCGTACGCCCGGCGGGGGGTGCGCGGCCGGCTGGCGGCGATCGGCGTCCGCGTCGTCCGCGCCCACGAGCTCGTCGGCTCCCGGCCGGCCACCACGCCGGAGGCGGAGGCGCTGGGCTGCACGGCGGGGCAGTGCGTGACGGTCGTCGAGCGCACCCACTTCGACGGGGACGGCCGGGCGGTGGAGACCTCGGACATCGTGGTGCGGGCGGACCGGTGGCGGCTGGAGTACGTGATCCCGTTCACCAGTTGAGGGGGTGGGGCGGGCCAGCTCGGGGCGTAGGCCGGGCCGGTGGGGGCGCGGGGCGGCCCGGTGGGAGGCAAGCCGGTCCGTCCAGGGCGTGGGCCGGTGACGTGGCAGCGCCGGCCGTCAGTTCTCGGACAGCTCGGCGCACACCTGCGAGAGCTCCGGGGCGCCGTCCTCCGCCCAGGCGTGCCCGGTCTCGACCACGTCCACCTCCCGGCCGCCGGCGAGCCGGACGACCGGCTGGCCGTCGGAGCGGATGTGCCAGGCGGCGCCGCCGACCGTGCGGACCAGCACCGTCCCCAGGTACAGCCCGGCGTCGTTGCCCAGCCAGGACTGGAGCTCCTCGTCGCCGCGCCAGCGGGGCTGCAACTGGTCGAGCGCCTCCAGGGAGGACGGCCCGTCGTCGAGCGCCACGCCCGCCGACTCCGCCTGCGCGCGCAGCAGTTCGCACTCCGACAGCAGCGCGGCCAGGCCCTCGGGGTCCCAGTCGGCCGTGCCGTGCGCGGCGCCCCCGGGTGCCGCGTCGTGCCGCCTGCGCCAGCCGTCCAAAAAGGGAATGTTCATACCGGCAAGGATCGCACTCGTGCAGATGGCCCCACCACCCGCGCGCGACGGGACGACGTGGCCTGGCGGCCTCCTTGACGTGGTTCGGTGGTCTCCCTAACTTCATCCCGCCACATTCGGCGTGGGGAATCACGGGAGGCATGAGAAGCATGCTCCGGACAGCGCACGGCACGGCGTTCACGAGACGGCGGCACAGACGGCGGGGGGCGGCGGGAGCCGTGGTGGTGGGGGCGGTCTGCGCCGTCGCCTTCGCGAACGCCCCGGCCCTCGCCCGCCCCGGCGTACCGGCCGGACAGGCCGGACAGGCCGTATCGGCAGTACCGGCCGCGTCGGCCGAACCGGCGAAGGAGCCGCTCCCCCTGGAGCGGCTCTTCGACAACAAGGCGGTGAGCGACGACGCACGGCCCCGCGAGGCGGACTTCGACGGGGCGGGCGGCTCCTTCTCCGCCCAGGACCTCGCCGCGGCGGGCTGGACCCCCGGCAAGGAACTGCCGGTCGACGGCTCCCTGCTGCGCTGGCCCCGCTCGGCGCCCGGGAAGCCGGACAACGTCCGCGCGGCCGGGCAGACGGTCCGGCTGCGGGGCAGGGGCGACGCGCTCACCTTCCTCGTCGCCGGGAGCGCGGCGGCCGGGCCCGGCGGCGACGTCAGCGGCACCGGCACGGTCCGCTACCGCGACGGGTCCCGCACCACGTACCGGCTGACCGCCCCGGACTGGCGGCGCGGCCCGCTGACCACCAAGGCCGTCGGCCTCCCCCACCTCAACACCCCCGGCGGGCGCCGCACGGAGACCACCCGGCTGCACGCGGTGACCGTGCCGGTCGAGCGGGGGCGCGAGGTGGAGTCGGTCGTGCTGCCGCAGGCGCCCCGCGCGTCCGTCGGACTGCACGTCTTCTCCATGGCGCTGCGCGCTCCCTCGAACGAGTGGACCGGCAGCTGGGCGGCTCCCACGTCCGGGTACGCGGCCGTCGGGCCGTGGAAGGACCGGACGCTGCGGCTGGTGGTGCACACGAGCGCGGGCGGTCCGCGGACCCGGATCCGGCTGGAGAACACGTTCGCCGCCGAGCCGGTGCGGATCGGCCATGTGACGGTCGCCGTGCGGGGCAAGGGCGCCGAGGCCAAGGCGGCCCCGCGGACGCTCACGTTCGGGGGAAAGCAGGCGGCCGTCCTGCCGGCCGGGACGCAGCGGTTCAGCGATCCGCTGGGCTTCACGGTGCCGCCGGACACCAGCCTGCTGGTGAGCGTCCACCTGCCGGGCACGGTACGGGCGTTGCCGGTGCACAACTACACCAACCAGCGCTCGTACCTGACCGCCGACGGCGGTGGCGACCGCACGGCCGACCGCGGCGCGGGCGCGTACACCGGGACGCTCGCCACCTGGCCGCTGCTGACCGGCGTCGACGTCGGGGGCGGCCCGGGCTCGGTGGTCGCGCTCGGTGACTCGATCACCGACGGCGAGCGGTCCACCCCCGAGACCGACGGGCGCTGGCCCGACCTGCTGGCCCGGCGGCTGCGCGGGCAGCAGGCGGTGCCGGCGTACGGCGTGCTCAACAGCGGGATCTCCGGCAACCGCGTGGTCGACGACCGCTACCAGGGCAGCGGCCCGAGCACCACGCTCAGCGGCGTCAGCGCCGGCCACCGGCTGGAACGCGACGTGCTGGCGCAGACCCAGGCCCGGACGGTGATCGTCTTCGAGGGCGTCAACGACATCCGGTCCGGCACCACCGCCACCCAGGTGATCGCCGCCCTGCGGTCGATCGCGGACCGCGCCCACGAACGCGGCCTCCGCGTCATCGCGGCGACCATCGCCCCCTGCGGCGGCTTCCACGACTGCACGGCGACGGCCGAGGCCCAGCGGACCGCCATCAACCGGCACATCCGCGCGAACGGCGGCCTGTACGACGCGGTCTTCGACTTCGACGCGGCGATCCGGGACCCCCAACATCCGGACCGCATGCTGCCGCACTTCGACGGCGGGGACCACCTGCACCCGAACGACGCGGGGATGAGGGCGTTCGCGGAGGCGGTGGACCTGCGGAGGTTGGCGGGCTGAGGCACCAGCCCTTGGAATCCGTACTTCCTGGAGGGGCGGTGGCCACCCGGGGGGCGGTGGCCACCCTGGGGGGCAGTGGCAACCCTGGGGGACAGTGGCAACCCTGGAGGGCAGTGGCAACCCTGGAGGGGCGGTGGCCACCCTGGGGGGCAGTGGCAACCCTGGAGGGGCGGTGGCCACCCTGGACGGGCGGTGGCAACCGCCTGAAGCCCGCTCAGGGAGACCGACTTGCCGAACAGTCGGCCCCGTTCCACCAGCGCTCAGGTGCTGTCGCTCAGACGCCCGGGGGAGCGTATGTCGCGAGGTAGGCGGTGATGGCACGTCGCGCTTCGCCGATCGTGGTCTCGTCCCCGGCCGGGGTGCCGCGGAACGCGATGTCGAGGAGCCGGTTGCCCACCTCGAAGGCGAGTCGCAGGACGTGACGGGGGGTGTCGACGGAGATCAGGCCACGCTCGACGAGAAAGTGGTGGAGCCGCTCGGCCTGCGCCCCGTCGAAGGCCGGGACCGGGTCGCCGGCGGTCGTGCTCCGCCGTGCGAACCACAACTCGGTGCAGCTCGGATGCGCGCGGAAGTAGTCGCGTACGGCGTCAAGGACGGCGTCGACGGCATCGCGCAGCGTGCGCGGTCCGGGGGCCTCCAGCGCGGCGCCGATGCGCGCGTCAAGCTCGCGCACATGGCGCTCCAGCAGTTCGGCCTCGACCCCGTACCGGTCGGAGAAGTAGTGGTAGATCGAGGCGACCGGGATGCCCGCCCGCTCACTGATCGCCTTGAGCGTCGTGGCCTCGTAGCCCTGCTCGCCGAGCAGCGCCTCGGCGGCGTCGAGAATGGCGCGCCTGCGCGCCACCCCGCGGCGCTGCACCGCCGGGCGAGACGGTGCCTGGCTGGTCGGCTTTCCCTCGAACACGATGCCAGAGCGTATCAATCGCGCCCCGCCCCCCTTGCCGACGATCGGTTACGGCCGTTGCCCGCACACCATACTCAAACTCGATTCGAGTTTGAGTATGGTGTGCGGGAACGAGTGAACCGACTCAAGGGACCGGGAGAGACTCATGGCCGACTGCTCGTACGACGTCGCGGTGATCGGTGCCGGACTGGCCGGAGTGACCGCGGCACGAGACCTCAGCGCCGAAGGCCACTCGGTGGTCCTGCTCGAAGCCCGCGACAGGATCGGCGGACGGACCTACACAGGCGAAGCCTTCGGCCGCCGGATCGAGTTCGGCGGTACGTACGTCCACTGGACCCAGCCGCACGTATGGCACGAACTCCGGCGCCACGGCATCCCGTTGGCACCCCCGCTCACCATCGAGACGATGTACTGGCTGGCCGACGGAACGGTGCACTCCGGCAGCCCGACCGCGTACACGGACACCGTCGCGCCCCTCGCGGCCCGGTTCTTCGCCGACGCCCGGACACACTTTCCGATGCCCTTCGACGTCACCGCGGTCGACAACCGCTCGATCGAGAAGGAGACCCTGGAAAGCCGCCTCGACTCGCTGGACCTGTCCGCGTACGACAGGGACGTCCTGGAAGGCACGCTGGCCACCCTGGTCCACTCCTACAGCGAACAGGGCCTCGCACAGGCACTGCACTGGGCGGCCACGACCTCCGGAGACTGGGGCGCCTTCCTGGAGACCGCGGGCTTCTGGCCGATCGAGGGCGGGACCAAGCGTCTCATCGAAGCCATCCAGAACGAATCAAGGGCCGATCTGCGGCTGTCGACACCCGTGAGCGCCGTCGAGGACAAGGGATCCTCGGTCGTCGTCACCACGCGCACCGGCGAGCGGATCCGGGCAAGCTCGGCCGTCGTCGCGCTGCCGCTCAACACCCTGGGCGACCTCACCATCGCCCCCGAGATCCCCCGTCCGGCGCGCACGATGATCGACCGGAAGCATCCGGTGCGCACCGCCAAGATCTGGGCCAGGGTCAGGGGCGAGATCGAGCCCTTCTGCGCCGTCGCACCTGTCGGCAAGAACCCCGTCAACACCGCGAAGGTGGAGTACCGGCACGACGGCGACACCCTCGTCGTGTGCTTCGCCTCCGGCCCCTCGGCCGTCGGCGCCGGGGACCGCGCGGGAGTCGAGGCCGCGCTGCGCACCTTCGTCCCCGGCATCGACGTGCTGGAGACGGCCGGCCACGACTGGGCCGGTGACCCGTACTCCCAGGGAGCCTGGGTCCACCACCGGCCCGGGAACCTGACCCAGGCCGCCCCGCTGCTGCGCGAACCCCACGGGCGCATTCACTTCGCCGGAGGCGATATCGCGGCGGTGGGCGTCGGAGGGATCGACGGCGCCTTGGAGACAGGCGCCGGCGCCGCCCGAGACGTCGCCGCGGCGCTGGCGGCCGACGCTCTCGTCTAGGCACCCTCCTTGTCTGGGCACCCTCGCCTGGACGCTTCGCCTGCCGCGGGGCAGCGAGGCAGCGAGGCAGCGAGGGGCCTTTTCGGCCGCAAGGAGCGCCGGTAACGCCGGGTACGTCAGTGCAGGTTCTGGCAGGCTCGCTGCGACAGGACAGCTGATCGACGCCGGCGGCATCCGACCGGAACCGAGATCAATCTCACCGGGATTCCCTGTACCTCAACTGCTCACGCCCGTTGCCGTGGGGTGGATCGGGGCGGCCGGACCTAGTGGGGGCTCGGCCCGGTGTGACGTGGGTCGGGCGGACGCGACGCGGGCCGGGGTTCAGTGGCCGGCGGGGGTCGCCGTCGCGAGGCTCTCGACGTTGCGGGTCATGCGCTCCAGGACGCCGACGGCCGACGACGAACCGCTCACCGTCCGGCGGATCGCCGACCTGACGGGTCTGACGACGGGTTCGGCCACCCGGCTCAATGGACCGGCTCGAACGGGAGGGCTACATGGCCCGTACCCCGGACCCGCGGGACCGCCGCCGGGTGCTGGTCGCTCCGGTGCCGGAACGGGTCGCCCGCGTCACCGCGGTGTGGGACGACCTCGGTGGGGCCTGGCGGGCGCTGCTCGACGAGCACACGGAGGAGGAGCTGGCAGTGATCACCCGCCACATGCGGAAGGCGCACGACCTCAGCCACGCGCAGATGCGGTACCTGCGGTCGCGGCCGAAGCCGGAGTGAGGCGAAGGGTGAGGGGTGAGGGGCGAGGGGTGAGAAGCGAGAGGTGAGAGGCCGGGTCCGGAGCTTGCCCTCAACCGCACTTGAGGTCCTAGCTTCGTGATCATGACGAACCCGAGCACCTCGCGGAACGGCACATCCACCACCGCACCCGCCCAGCCGCCCCTCGCCCTCGCCGCCTGGCGCGCCGTCGAGGCGATCCTGCGGCACACGCAGACCGCCCTGGCGCACATCGACCTGACCCAGCCCCAGTGGTGGGCGCTCAACAACGTCGCCCGGGCCGAGCACGGCCTGACCAGGGAGGAGATCCGGGCCGTGAACGTGCCCTACGGCATGGGCACCGAGGTGATAGCCCACGCCTCCGACGCGCTCGTGCACCGAGGCTGGCTCGCCGCGGGCACGGACGGCCGGCTGACCCTCACCGACCAGGGCCGCGCGGGCCTCGCGACGGCGAAGGAGCACATGGCCCGGGGGCGCGTGGAACTCGTCGGCGACATCACGGAGGAGGAGTACGCGACAGCGGTCTCCGTACTCCGGCGCGTCACCGACAACCTCGCCTGAACCGGCGGCCACGCGAACGCGTCGTCGGAAATCCGCCAGCGCGTTCGCGGCGGTCGGGCGAACATCCGTTCATGACCGCCGACACCCAGGGAATCCGCATCCGGCATCGCGGGCGTGAACCGCGGGTCCACCCCACCGCCTACGTCGCCCCGACGGCCACGCTGGTCGGTGACGTCCGCGTGGGGCCGAGGGCGCGGGTGATGTACGGCGCGGTGCTCGACGCCGAGGGGTCCCGGATCGAGCTCGGGGAGGCGGCGGTGGTCTGCGAGAACGCGGTGCTGCGCGGGTCCGCGGTCGCCGGCGACCAGCCGGTGCTCGTCGACGATCACGTCTTCGTGGGACCGCACGCCACGCTGCTGGGCTGTGAGATCGGCAGGTGTACCTATGTGGCGACCGCGGCGACGGTCCTGCAGAGCGCGCGATTGGGGGCCGGCTCGGTCGTCGCCGTCGGCGCCCTCGTCCACGCGCGCACCGTTGTGCCGGACGAGTACTTCGTGCCGCCGCACACCGTGGCACTCGACGCGCCGGTGCGGCTGCTGGCCCCCGGCGACCCGGGCTTGGCCGAGGCCGTCCGCCGGGTGGGATTCGCGCAGGCGGCGTTCGGTGTCGACGCGGAGTGGACCGACCGGATCAGCCGCTACGAGCGCGTCGCGGAGGTGCGCGCCGCCGAGTTCGGCGCGCACGCGGACGACGAGATTCCGGACCACGGCCAGCGTCGCGCCGCGTCGGCGACCCGTGCGCCGTACCGAGACCGGCCGTACCGAGACCGGCCGTACCGAGACCGAACGTAGCGAGACCGGCCGTACCGAGACCGAACGTCGCCTGATGCGGCCCTAGACGTCCAGGTCGACGACGACCGGCGCGTGGTCCGACGCGCCCTTGCCCTTGCGCTCCTCGCGGTCGACGTACGCGTCCTTGACCGCGCCGGAGAACGCCTCGTTGCCGTAGACGAGGTCGATGCGCATGCCCCGGTTCTTCGGGAAGCACAGCTGCCGGTAGTCCCAGTAGGTGTAGGGGTGGTCGTACTTCAGCGGCCGGGGCACGACGTCGGACAGGCCGGTGTCGCGCAGGGCGGCGAGGGCGGCGCGCTCGGCCGGGGTGACGTGGGTGGCGCCCTCGAAGACGGCCGGGTCGTAGACGTCGTCGTCGGTCGGCGCCACGTTGTAGTCCCCGAGGACGGCGAACGGGCGGTCGCCCGACGCGTCGGCGGCCACGGCGTCGCGCAGCGCCTC
>NZ_JAIQLH010000170.1 GCF_020037025.1 Streptomyces huiliensis
GCGCCGCTCCAGCTCGTCGGAGGGGCACAGCAGCCCGCGCGCCATCGCCCGGTCGACCGTGGCCATGCCCCGCGCGAGGTGGCCGAGCACCGGCCAGGCGACGAACAGGGCGCACAGGGTCACGCCGAAGGTGAGCACCCCCCACGGCAGCCGGATCAGCGCGTACAGCGTGGTGCGCCAGGCCACCGTGTCCTTCAGGGTCCGCCAGACCCAGCCGACGGCCCCCCGGCGGGAGCCGGCGTGCGGCGGCGGGCTCGGTTCGTCGATCCGGACGCCCAGCAGCGCCCGCGCGCGGCTCCGCTCCATCCGCCCCACGTACCGCACGCCCATCAGCCCCACCGCCAGCAGCGGCAGGCCCACCACGGTGAACGACAGCACCACGCCCGCGAACAGCCACAGCGACACGTAGGTGAAGGCCGCGAGCCCCGTCAGCAGGTTGGTCAGCAGGTAGAGGACCTCTTTCCAGGTCCACGCGTCGAAGGCGAGCCGGGCGGGCGGCAGCGGCTCGTCCTCGGACCCCTTCCCGGAAGGGTCGGGGACCCGGGGGCGGGGCCGGGCGGGTATCGGGGTGGGGGTACGGGCGGTCACGGTCCAAGCCTGCCCGGAACCCGAGGGTCCCCGCCATGGGGGCCCCGGGAGCGTCCCGGTGGGGAGAACCCCACCCTTGGCCGGGCAGCGCTGCCCGTTCCCCGCCGCGCAGCACCTAGACTCCTGTGCGTACAGATCGTCGAATGCGGACGACAGCCGCACACAGGGAGTGAGGGCCGGACGTGCCGGAGGCAACCGCGCGCATCGCGACGGCCGACGCCCGGCTCGCGGCGGAATCCGCCGCCTACTTCGACGGCTACGGCCTGGTCGCCCTGGTCGGCGTCGTCGGCGTGCTCTTCGTCGCCGTGGCGTTCGGCGCCGGACGGCTGCTGCGGCCCGTCGTGCCGACGCCGGAGAAGCTGCTGACGTACGAGTGCGGCGTCGACCCCGTCGGCGAGGGCTGGGCCCACACCCAGGTGCGCTACTACGTCTACGCCTTCCTGTACGTGATCTTCGCGGTGGACTCGGTCTTCCTGTTCCCCTGGGCGACGGTCTTCGCCGCGCCCGGCTACGGTGCCGCCACCCTGGTCGAGATGTTCGTCTTCCTCGGCTTCCTCGCCGTTGGCCTGTTGTACGCATGGAAGAAGGGCGTCCTGGAGTGGACGTGACACGCGCCGAGCCGGTCGGCCTGCCCGAGCCCCGCCGCCTGGGCGCGCTGGCCCGGCTGGCCCCCGAGCCCATGAAGGTGGTCCTCAACTGGGGGCGCCGCTACAGCCTCTGGGTGTTCAACTTCGGCCTCGCCTGCTGCGCGATCGAGTTCATCGCCGCGTCCATGGCCCGGCACGACTTCATCCGCCTCGGCGTCATCCCGTTCGCGCCCGGCCCCCGGCAGGCCGACCTCATGATCGTCTCCGGCACGGTGACGGACAAGATGGCGCCCGCCGTGAAGCGGCTGTACGAGCAGATGCCCGAGCCGAAGTACGTCATCTCGTTCGGCGCCTGCTCCAACTGCGGCGGCCCCTACTGGGACTCCTACTCCGTCACCAAGGGCGTCGACCAGATCATCCCGGTGGACGTCTACGTCCCCGGCTGCCCGCCCCGGCCGGAGGCGCTGCTCCAGGGCATCCTCAAGCTGCAGGAGAAGATCGCGGCCGAGTCGACGGCGGAGCGGTACGGAGCTTCGGCGCCGGTGGGTACGGCGCCGGGTGCGCCGGGTGCGCCGGTGGCGTCGGTAGCGGAGCTGCGCAGCGCGCCGGTGGCGCCGCCGGCCGGGCCGGCGGCCGGGCCCGGGGAGGACTCCGGGAACGGCCCGGCGAACGGTCCGGCGGCCGGCCCGGCGAACGGCCTCGGGGAGGACGGCCGATGACCGGCTGGCTGCCCGCGCCCGCCACCGACGTCTTCGGCGCGGACGCCACGGCCGAGGAGGCGTACGGCCTGCTCACCGTCGACGTCCCCGCCGCGTCCTGGCTCACCGCCCTCACCGCCGCCCGCGACGAACTCGGCTGCACCTTCTTCGACTGGCTGAGCGCCGTCGACGAACCCGGCACCGGCTTCCTCGTCTGCGCCCACCTCGTCGCCCTGCCGACCGCCGCCGACGCGTCCGTCCGCCGCCTCCTCGTCCGCACCACCGTGCCGCACGACGCGCCCGTGCTCCCGACCGCGGTCGGGGTGTACGCCGGCGCGGGCTGGCACGAGCGCGAGACGCACGAGATGTTCGGCGTCGACTTCACCGGCCACCCGAACCTGGCCCCGCTGCTGCTTCCCGACGGCTTCGAGGGCCACCCGCTGCGCAAGGACTTCGTCCTCGCGGCGCGCGTCGTCAAGGCGTGGCCGGGCGCCAAGGAGCCCGGCGAGTCCGACCACGGCGGTCCCAAGCGGCGGCAGATGCTCCCGCCCGGCGTCCCCGACCCCAACGAGTGGGGCCCCCTCAAGGGCCAGCTCCCGCCCGCCCCGGCCCGCCCAGCCCGCGGCGCCCGCGCCGCGGGTGCGGCCGCCGGCGATCGCCC
>NZ_JAIQLH010000171.1 GCF_020037025.1 Streptomyces huiliensis
GCCGCGGCCGGCGACGGCGGGGTCCTCGTGGTGACCGTCAACCGCGCCGCGCGGCAGGCGGGCCACTCGGCCTCGGACCTCGTCAAGCGCCTCCTCGCCGGCCGCGGCGGCGGCTCCCCTGACCTGGCCCAGGGCGGCGGCCTGCCGGCGCGGCGGATCGCGGAGGTGCTGGAGGGGGTGCCGGGGCTGGTGGCGGCCGACGGGTGAGCGGGGGGGGCGCGGGTGCGGTGGCCTTCGCGGGTGCTGCCCGCCGGCCGGCGTGCCGAGCCGGTCGTCCGCCGGGCCCGTGCTGCGGATCGGACGCGCGGGTCACGGGCCGGCCCTCGCGCGGAAGCCGTGTCCTCTTCCGCCCACCGGTCGCCCCGCCCGGGCGCTCGGGCGTGGTGGCTTCGAAGCGGTGCCCTCCGGTACGTAACGCCGGACCGGTGCTTGGGACCGGTTCCCACCGGCCGTTGGCCCTGGCACTCGGCGTCGGCCGGCGGGCTTCCGCCGGCCGACGGGCCGAGCCCATGGGCCGGCCTACGGCCGGTCGCTGAAGGACCGGCCGTCCGCGGGCCGACGGCTCCGAGCCGGCCCTCCGCGCCGTCGGCCGACCCGGCTCCCGGCCCGGGATGTCCGGCGCCGATACTGAGGGGATGCCTCCCCTGTCACCGCCGGCCCGGTTCCGGGATCCCGAGTCCACCAAGTACGGGTTCACCGACCTGGTCCTCGTGCGCTGTCCCAGGTGCGAGCGGGTCGCCCGCGTCGTCCCGGACCCGGAGCCCGCCGGCGACGCGCGGCACCCCGCGGCGTGGACCTCGCCGGCGGCGCGGCGGAGGCTGGTCTGCCGAGCCTGCGGTCTGACGCGCCGGTACGAGGGCCCGGCCGTCTTCCGTTGGGGCGAGACCACGGACCCGTACTTCCGGCAGCCCCTGTGGCTCCGGACGGAGACGCGGCACGGCACGCTGTGGGCGTACAACCTCGAACAGCTCGACCTGCTCCGGCGGTTCGTGGGCGCCGCGCTGCGCGAGCGTCCGCCGTGGTACGAGCACTACCGGAAGATGTCGTACATCGGCCGGCTGCCCGCCTGGATCAAGCGGGGGAAGAACCGCGAAGAGATCCTGCGGGCCGTCGACCGGCTGCGCGCCTCGGTGGTGGAGTGACGGCCTGACGACCTGACGGCCGTCAGCGGGCCGCCGCCTCCAGGCGGTAGTCCACGGCGGTGGAGAAGGAGCCCGCGGAACCCTCGAAGCGGAGGGTGTGGGCGCCCGGGGAGAGCGGTCCGGTCTGCACCCAGAGGCCGCAGGACAGGGAGCCGGAGTCCATCCCCTTCACCGGCGTGCCCTTGAGGCGTTCCGGTTCCAGGGCCTTGCCGTCCAGGGTGGCGGTGCCCTTGGCGGTGGCCAGGAAGGCGTCGCAGCCGCTCTTGGAAGCGATCTGATTCACGAGCGGGAACGCGATCGGAACACCCGTGGGCACCTTGCAGGCCCGCTTCGCCGGGCCGCCGTGGGTGCCGGCCAGGAACCAGACGTCGGTCGCCTGGTTCTTGCCGCAGAGCCGGCCGTCCCGGTCGTCGATCGGGTTGGCGCCCTGCGGGTCCGCGTCCGTCCAGTCCCACCAGCGGCTCTGCAGGTCGGCGGCGGACAGCTTGGCCGGCGCGCTGTCGGCTTCCCCGTCCCCGGAGGACGAGGAGCACGCGCCGGTGAACAGCAGCGCGCCGGCGCCGAGGAGAAGGGCGGTGGAACGTATCAATCGCATGTGCGAATAGTACGAGAGCCGCCCGGGAGGCCGGCCGGGCAGCCCGGCTCATCCCGCCGGGACCGCCCGGGCCACCCGCCTCCGCAACTCCCCCGCGTCGAGGAACGACCCGTGCGTCCCGGCGCTCAGACAGGCGTGGGCGCCGGCGACGAGCCCGTACCGGACGCACTCCTCCACCGGGCGGCCCGTCAGCCGGCCGAAGAGGAAGGCGGCGGCGAAGGCGTCGCCCGCGCCGCTGGCGTCCAGCACCGGCCCGTCCGGGCGGACCGCGGCGAAGTGCCGCGGCGTCCGCTCCCCGCGTGTCAGCAGGTGGCAGCCGTCCGCGCCCGCCGTGGCCACGACGACGGACGCCCGGCCGCGGGCGACGATCGACGCCATCACCTCGGCGAGCCGGCCACCGAGGTTGGCGGCGCTGAGCAGGACCACGTCCGAGCGGTAGGCGAAGTCCTGGTGATACGGATTCTCGCCGTCCCAGTCGTGCAGGTCCGTGGAGACCGTCCGGCCCGATGCCTCGATGTCGTCGTACAGGTGGCGGGCGAAGTCCATGATGGACAGGTGGACGTGCCGGCTCCGCCGGAGCAGCGGGAGGTGGACGTCCCGGGGCAGCCGCAGGGTGTCCGGGTGCCGGGCGTCGTACAAGGACGTGCGGACGCCGGTGCCGTCCACCAGGTTGACGCTCCGCCGGGTGCCGGCCTCCGTGACGACCGGCGTGAACTCCACGCCCGCCTCGGCGAGCCGGGAGCGGACGAGCGCGCCGTACGGGTCGTCCCCGATGAAGTCGACGAACCGGGTGGCCAGGCCCAGCGCGTGGCAGCCGAGCGCCACGCCGGTGCCCGTGTGCCCCGCGTAGTCGTGGATCGGCGGGACGCCGACGGAGTCCCGGGCCGGCGGCGGGAGCGACGGGACGCGGACGACGGTGTCGACGCCGGCCCCGCCGACCACCAGGACGTCGTGGACGGGGTCCTTCCGCACAGGGGGCACGGCACTCGGCACGGTACTCATTCCTCCAGCCAGAATCCGGCGCGGGCGCGCCACAGGTCGAACAGGCCGGCGTCGCCGAGGACCTCGACGGCGCCCTCCGGCACGGGCCGCCGGTAGACGGCCAGCAGCAGGTCGCCGGGCGTGCCGCGGACGGTGACCGCGGCGGGCTCGGACGTACGGCGCCGGACGGGCGCGTCGCCGGTGAGGTCGATCAGCCACTCCCGCAGCGGGTCCGCCGCCGTTCCGGTGGCCTCGAAGCGGAGGGTGCGTCCCGGGCCGAGCAGGTCGGGCGCGCCCGGCCGGGGCCCGTACGCCTCCGGGAGCGCCGCGAAGCCCGTCCACTCGTCGAGCGCGTCGAGGGCGACCGCGGCGTCGAGCTCGTACCGGACACCGGCCGCCAGGGCGGCGTCGGCGCGGTGCACGGCCGTCTCGTAGGCCATCCGGCGGGCCCAGAACCCCGTGGTCGCGACGGGGCCCGGGGACCAGACGGCCGCGTCGGGGCCCGCCTCGCCCAGCGCCGCGGACAGCCGCTCGGCGGCCGCGGTGAGCCCCGCGGTCAGCGTGGCGCGGTCGTCGCCGGGGCGGGGCTCGACGTCGTCGACGATGTCGTGCGGGACGGGGTCCGTGGCCCGGGTCGTGACGACCGTCCCGGCCCAGGTGAAGGCGCCGGTGACGTGGCGGAGGAGGTGGGCCAGGGTCCAGCCGGGGCACGAGGCGACGGGCGCCGTCAGCGGGACGCCGTCGGTATGGGCGATCAACCGCCCGGCCTGCCCGGTGATGACGGCGCGGTGGCGGTCGAAGGTCAGGACGCTCATGGCTGCACGATAGTGAGGCGGCCCGGCCGGGGGACATCCGTTTTCCCGCCCCACCGCGCCATGGCGCGCCCCACCGCGCCGCGCACGCCGGGCGCTCGCGCGCCGGGGAGTGTAAGCAGGAGTCATGCGCCGCTCGCACGGACCGGCCGGGGCCCGGCCGGCATGGCACCGCCGCCGCACGCTGCTGGCCCTGCCGCTCGGCTTCATCGCCGTCATCGTGGCGGTGGACCTGCTGACCGGCCCGGACGTCCACCTCGGCCCGCTGCTGGTGGTCGCCCCGGCGATCACCGCGGCGTTCGCCGGGCCGCTGGTCACCGGCGCGGTCGGCGCCCTGGCCGTCGCCGCGCAGGTGGTGATCGGCATCTTCCACGGCGGGCTGACGACGTCCAACCACGAGGCGCAGATCATCGGGCTGGTGCTGATCTCGGCCGTCGTCGTGGTCTTCCGCTACGGGCACGAGCGGCACGAGCGGGAGCTGGCGCAGGTGCGGCTGGTGGCCGACGTGGCCCAGTCGGTGCTGCTCAAACCGCTCCCGGCGCGCAGCGGGCCGCTGCGGATGGCCGCGGTGTACGTGGCGGCCGATGCGGAGGCCCGGATCGGCGGGGACCTCTACGCCGCCGTCCGCAGCCGGGAGGGGACGCGGGTGATGATCGGGGACGTGCGGGGCAAGGGGCTGGACGCGGTCGGCGACGCGGCTCTCCTGCTCGGTGCCTTCCGGGCCGCCGCCCACCGCAATCCGCCGCTGCCACGGCTGGTCGCCCATCTGCATAACACCGTGTACTGGGACACCGTGGCGCCGGCGGACGGCGAGTCCGCGTCCGAGACCTTCGTGACCGCGGCGGTGCTCGACATCCCCGACGCGGAGCCCGTCGTCCGCGTCGTGAACTGCGGCCACCCGCCGCCGCTCCTGCTCCGCGGCGGCCGGGCCGTCCCCCTGGCCGTGCGGGACACGGCCCTGCCGCTGGGACTCGGCGGGGACGCGTCCGAGGACGACTACACGGCCGAGCCCTTCGACTACGCCCCCGGCGACGTCCTCCTGCTCTACACCGACGGCGCGGTGGAGGCACGGGACGCCGAGGGCCGCTTCTACCCGCTCGCCGACCGGGTGGCGGCCTGGCGCGAGACCGACCCGCGCCGGCTGGTGGACCGCGTCCACGCGGACCTGCTGGCGCACGCGGGCGGGGCGCTGGGCGACGACGTGGCCCTGATCGCCGTCGCGCGGGCCGGCTGATCCCGGGGGCGGCCGGACGCCGCCGACCCGGCCCGGCACCCGAACCGCCCCACGCGGCGGCGCGCTCCGACGGCCGGCCCTGTCGGCACACACAGGCGGGGCGCTGGGCGACGACGTGGCCCTGATCGCCGTCGCGCGGGCCGGCTGATCCCGGGGGCGGCCGGACGCCGCCGACCCGGCCCGGCACCCGAACCGCCCCACGCGGCGGCGCGCTCCGACGGCCGGCCCTGTCGGCACACACAGGCGGGGCGCTGGGCGACGACGCCACCCTGATCGCCGTCACGCGGACCGGCGCGCCCCGGGGCGGCCCGGCCACCCCAGGCGGCCGCCGGCGGCACCGGCCGGCCCTGTCGGAGCTGTGCGGAAGCCGGGAAAGGGGCGGCCGGGGCAGGAGACGACGGCCGAGGAAGGCGCCGGAGCCGGAAGGGAGCGGTGGGAGCCCGGGAAGGCCCGCCGGGCCTCCGCAGCAGCCCCCGGTGTCACCCGTTCGCCACGTCCGTTCGCCCCCGGCGGCCGGGAGCCCGCACGCTGGCGGTGCGGGGCGGCGTCCGGCCGCCCGGCTCTTCGGGGGCAACCTTCGTCCGGCACCGGGGAGTCGCCATGCGCATAGCCGTCGTGGGTCAGGGATACGTCGGGGTGACCGGGGCGGTGGCTCTCGCCCAGGCCGGGCACCTCGTCACCGGGATCGAGCAGGACCGGGGCCGCCTGGAGGCCCTGACGCTGGGCAGGGCGCCGGTCGTGGAGCCGGGGCTGCAGGACCAGCTGTCCCTCGCGCTGGCCTCCGGCCGGCTCGCCTTCGCCGGGGCGCTCGCCCCGGCCCACGCCGAGCGGCCGTTCGACGCCGTACTGATCACAGTGGGGTCGCCGCCCGCGCCGGACGGGACGGCGGACCTCCGGCAGGTGACCGCCGCCGTCGGCGAGGCGGCCGCGCTGTCCCCGATGACCTGCGTGGTGCTGAAGTCGACGGTGCCGCCGGGAACGAGCGACCGGCTGCTCGCGGCCCGCCCGGACCTGCGGGAGCGGTTCGCCAGCAACCCCGAGTTCCTCAACCAGGGCAGCGCCATGGAGGACTGGACGGCCCCCTCCCGGCTGGTCGTCGGCGTCTGGTCGCGCCGGGTGCTGCCGCTGCTGCGCAGCCTGTACGACGGGGTGATCTGCCCCTGGGTGGTGACCACCCCGGCCAGCGCGGAGATGGCCAAGTACGCGAGCAACACCTTCCTCGCCGCGAAGATCAGCTTCGCCAACGAGATCGCGCGGCTCTGCTCCGCGCCGGGCTTCGACGTGGACGACGTGATGCACGCGGTCGGCTACGACCCGCGCATCGGGCACGCGTTCCTCCAGCCGGGGCTGGGCTTCGGCGACTCGTGCCTGCCCAAGGACACGATGGCGCTGGCCCGTTGGGCCGCCGGACTGGGGGTGCGGACCCCGCTGCTGGACGCGGTCATCGAGGTCAACGCGACGCAGCCCGGCATCGTCCGGGAGATCCTCCGCCGCGAGCTGGGCCAGGACCTGCGCCGCTCGGTGATCGCCGTGCTCGGCGCCCGGTACGAGCCGTGGAGCGACGACATGCGGGCGGCGCCGAGCCTGGCGCTGGTGCCCGCGTTGATCCGGGAGGCCGCGCGGGTGCGGATCTGGGACCCGGCGCTGGGCCAGGACGGGCTGGCGGCCCTCTTCCCCGGCGCCGAACCCGTCGCGGACCTGCGGACGGCGGTCCGCGAGGCGCACGCCGCCGTCATCCTGACGGAGTGGCCGGAGGTCATCGAGGCCGACTGGACGGACCTCGGGGCGCGGCTCACCCGGCCCCGGGTCGTGGTGGACGGCAAGAACTGCCTGCGCCCCTGGCAGTTGGCCCGCCTCCCGCTCCGCTACCGGGGCATCGGCAACCGGCCGGCGGCCGGGGTCCCCGACCCGGCGGGGTCGGCCGGGATCACCGGCGTCTGAGCGGCGGACAGCTCCTGCGGGCCGTCAGGCCCCGTCCACCGCCGCGTCACCCGGCTGCGGGTCGGTGCCGAACACCCAGGGGGCGAGGACGACGAGCCAGCCGTCCGGGTCCTCGAACAGCACGGCGCCGTGCCGGGACCAGTAGGGGTTGGCCGGGTCCACCGGCCGCCGGCCGCGCTCGGTCAGCCGGCGCACGGCGGCGTCCCGGGCCTCGGGGCCGCGCAGGTACAGCACGAGCTGGTTCTCCGGGTGCGGCGCGGGGACGCGGGGCGGCGTGCCGTGCTGGGTGATCTCCATGTGCACGGGCGTGCCGGGCAGTCCGAGGACGACGCCGTCGTAGCCGTCGTGGTCGCGCCACCGGGCGAGGACCGGGAGGCCGAGGTCGTCCGCGTAGAAGGTCAGTACGTCGTCGTAGTGGGCCGTGGGTCGGGCGAACCGCACGGCGCCCACGGCCAGATGCTCGGGCCAGGTGTGTGTCATGGCCACACTTTTACACACAGGCCACTCCTGTCACTTCCGTCCCAGGCAGGTTCCCGGGTGGGCCCCGCGGCCGAGGACGGACGGCCTACGACCGTCGGCGAACGTCCCGCAACCCCCCGCCGCACCCGGGGGTTTGGCCAGGGCTTTACGCGGTACGCGCTCTGGCGAGGTCCTTGAAGACGACCCAGAGGCCCACATGACAGCCAAGTCCGAATCCGACGACAAAGCCGACGCCAAACCCGACACCAAAGCCAAAGCCGAAACCGACGCCGAAACCGAAACCGACGGCAACGACGACAGGAAAGACGGCGAATCCGTCACCATCCCGGTGCCCCGCATGCTGCGGGCGGCCCGCGACCAGCTCGCCGAACTGGCGGGACTGCGGCCCGAGGGGGTCTCCGGCTTCGAGCGGACCCCCGAGGGCTGGACGGTGGAGATCGAGGTGGAGGAGATTCCCCGCGTCCCCGAGACGATGAGCGTGATGGGGCTCTACGTGGTGACCCTCGACCCCGAGGGCAACCTCACCGGCTACCGCCGCGCCCGGCGCTACGAACGCGGGCGGACCGACTCCTGACGGCCTGACGGACGCCGTCCGCCGGCGGGCGGGAACCCCCGCCGCCGGCCGGTCGGCCACGAGAGGAAGTTCCCGACATGAGTGTTGTCCCGGCGCAGCAGTCCGGTGGTGCCGGTGGCACCAGCGGCCTGTACGACGTCCTGGAGCTGGTGCTCGATCGCGGCCTGGTCATCGACGCGTTCGTCCGCGTCTCCCTGGTCGGCATCGAGATCCTGAAGATCGACGTACGTGTCGTGGTGGCCAGCGTGGACACCTACCTGCGGTTCGCCGAGGCCTGTAACCGGCTCGACCTGGAGGCCGGCCCGCACCGCAGTGCCGGGCTGCCCGACCTGGTGGGCGAGGTCACCGAGAGCGGCGCCCGCGGCAAGAGCAAGGGCGCGCTCTCCGGCGCCGCCCAGTCCATCAGCGACGCCTTCCAGCAGGCCCGCGGCCAGGGCGAGTCGAGCGGGACCCGCCGGAGCTCTTCGCGGAGCAAGAAGGAGGAGAGCGAGTGAGCACCTACGTCTACGGCATCACCGCCGGCGAGCGCGCCCAGCTGCCCGAAGGGCTCACCGGCATCGGCGAACCGCCCCGCCCGGTGCGCCTGGTGACGGAGGCCGGGCTGGCCGCGGTGGTCAGCGACTGCCCCGAGGAGCTGCGGCCCAAGCGGCGCGACCTGCTGGCCCACCAGCAGGTGCTGTCCGAGGCCGGCCGCAAGTCCTCCGTCCTGCCGATGCGGTTCGGCAGCGTCTGCGAGAGCGACGAGGACGTGTCCCGGGTGCTGACGGAGCACGCCGAGCACTACCGGTCGAAGCTGGAGCAGCTGTCCGGCCGCGTCGAGTACAACGTCAAGGCCGTGCACCACGAGGACGCGGTGCTCCACCTCGTCCTCGCCGAGAACGCGGAGCTGCGGGCCCTCGCCGAGGCCAACCGGAAAGCGGGCGGCGGCACGTACGAGGAGCGGCTGCGGTTCGGGGAGCAGGTGGCCGAGGCGGTCCGCTCCCGCGAGGCGTGGGACGCCGACCTGGTGCGCGACACCCTGGAACCGCTGGCGGAGGGGTGCCGGCCGGGGCCGGAGAGCGGCGGCTGGTTCCTCAACCTCTCCTTCCTGGTGGCGGAGTCGGCGTCCGAGCGGCTGCTGACCACCGCCGACCGGCTGCGCCGGGCCCACCCGCAGCTGGACCTGAGGGTGAACGGCCCGCTGCCGCCGTACAGCTTCGTCGACACGTGATGTTCGTCGGCTGGGTCCTCCGCCGGGTCCTCGCCGAGGCCGAGCGGCTGTACTACGACCCGGCCGTCATCCAGGGCGAACTGCGGTCGCTGGAACAGGAGCTGGAGGCCGGCCGGCTGGACGAGGCGGAGTTCGACCGGCTGGAGGACGAGTTGCTGGACCGGCTGGAGGAGGCCCGGCGGCGCTCGCCGGCGCCGCCGGGCCCAACCTCCTGAGCCGGCCGCGGCGGAACGGTCCGGCGGCACGCCGGACGACGGAGAGGAGCCCCGAGAACCATGAGTTTCCCGAGCCGCCTGCCCGACGCCCGCTCCCCCTCGGAGGGTTCGGGGGCGAACCTCGCCGACATCCTTGAACGGGTGCTCGACAAGGGCGTGGTGATCGCGGGCGACATCCGCATCAACCTGCTCGACATCGAGCTGCTGACGATCAAACTGCGGCTGGTGGTCGCCTCGGTCGACCGGGCGAAGGAGATGGGCATCGACTGGTGGGAGAGCGACCCGTCGCTCTCCTCGGGGGCGCGCACCCGTGAACTGCGCGAGGAGAACGAGCGGTTGCGGGCGCGCCTCGCCGCGCTGGAGGAGGAGCGGCCCGCCCTGCCGGCCCGGGATGCGGAGGGCGTCCGGGACCGGCAGGCCGACGGAAGGGGAGGTGAGGAGCGGTGACCGACGGGGAACTGCTGTACGCCTACGCGGTGGCCCGGGACGCCGGCCCGGCCCGGGACGTGCCGGAGACGGTGACGGGAGTGGCCGACGAGCCGGTCCGCGAGGTGTGCCACGCGGGGTTCGCGGCCCTGGTGGGCCGGGTGCCCGCGGCGGAGTTCGAGGAGGGCGCGCTGCGCGAGCGGCTGGAGGACCTGGCGTGGCTGGAGCGGGTGGCCCGGGGCCACCAGCGGGTGGTCGACGCCGCGGTCTCGCTGTTCCCCTGCGCGCTGCCGCTGCGGCTGGCGACCGTCTACCACGACGAGGACGGGCTGCGGCGGATGCTGACGGCGGGCCGGGAGGCCTTCGGCACCGCGCTCGACCGGCTGGAGGGCCGCGTGGAGTGGGGCGTCACGGTGTACGCCGCGCCCGCCCCCGCGGAACCGGCTCCGCCGCCGAAGCCGTCGGGCCCCCCGTCCGGCCGCGACTACCTGCGGCGGCGCGGCGCCGAGCGGCGGGCCGCCGAGGCGGACGCGCGGCGGGAGGGGCGGGCGGCGGAGGCGGTGCACGAGACGCTCGCCGCCCTGGCCGAGGCGGTCCGGCTGTATCCGCCGCAGAACTCCCCCCTCTCCGGCCACCCCGGCCGCAACCTCCTCAACGCCGCCTATCTGGTGCCGCGGGAGCGGGCCGACGATTTCACGAGGACGGTCGCCGAGCTGACGGACCAGGCGCCCGACGGGTTCAGGATCCGGCTGACGGGGCCCTGGGCCCCCTACTCCTTCGTCACCCACGACCCCTGCGTCCCGGACGCCCCGTGACCGCGGACGGGCTTCCGGCGGAGCGGCTGTCGCTGGTGGACCTCCTCGACCGGCTGCTCGCCGGCGGGGTGGTGCTCACCGGCGACATCACCCTGCGGATCGCGGACGTCGACCTCGTCCGGATCAACCTGCGGGCGCTGATCAGTTCCGTGGACGCCCGGGTGCCCTCGCCCTGGGACGACTGGCCGCCTGACGTGGGACGGACCGACGGAGGAGTGACCATACTGTGAGCGCACCCGTGAACCGCCGCGTGGAGCTGGACCGGGACACCGTCGAGCGCGACCTGATGAAACTCATCCTGACCATCCTCGAACTCCTCCGGGAGCTGATGGAGCGCCAGGCGATCCGCCGCGTCGACCAGGGCGACCTGTCGGAGGAGCAGGAGGAGCGGATCGGCATGACGCTGATGCTGCTCGCCGACCGCATGGACGGGCTCTGCCGGCAGTACGGCCTGGACCCGGGCGAGCTGGACTTGGACCTGGGCCCGCTGGGATCGCTGCTGGGCCGTCAGTAGCGCGAGGCCGGAGCCCCTCGTTCGGGTGATGGACGACCGTGCGGCCAGGCATGACCATGACGGAGAAGTCCGGACGAACCACGCAGCCGCGCATCCACGCGCCCGCGCATCCACGCGTTCCGGACGGGGAGGGGAATCCCGTGAACCGTCGCCGCGTCATCCCGCGCCTCGTGTGCGCCGTCGTCCTGGTCCTGGGGGCGACCGGCCTGTCCCAGGCGGCCCCCGGCACGGCGGGCCGCGCCGCGGCCCGGTCCCTGGAACCGGCTTGCCCGCCGCCCGGCGGCGGCACCTGCTACGTCGAGTGGTTCGACTTCGCGGGCCGCCGCAGCATCGAGCTCAGTCCGGAGGTCGGCGTCTGCTACAACACCAACTCGGCCGGCGCGGTCCGGGGCACCAACATGACCAACCGCACCGTGCACCTCTGGCCGAGCAGCGACTGCGTGGGCAGCGCGACCGCGCTCGTCACCTCCGGCCGCTCCTGGAACGACCCGTCCCACACGTACTTCTCGTTCCGGCCGATCCGCTGAGCCGGCGGACGGCCCGCCGGTTCCGTCGCGTTCAGACGCGTTCAGACGCGTTCAGACGCGTTCAGACGCGTCCCGTCACGTTCACCCGCGTTCAGTCGAAGATCGCCCTCAGCAGGGCGCCCACCCCGCGTCCCACCGCCCGAAAGGCACCCACCTCCACCGCCGTCTCGGCGACGTCCGCCACGGTGTCCGCCTTCTCGAACCCCGACCGGCACCTCCGGCACACCCGCCGTCGCCTCCGCCCGAGCCGCCCACAGCGCCCGCACGTCCGTTCCCGCTTCCTCATCGACCGATCATCGCATGGTCGTAACGACGGCCGGGACGGCGCTCGCGCGGGGCACCGCAACCCGTTCGGCGGACTCGGCGACGATTTCCGCTCCCGGCGCGCGCCCGGCCCGTAGCGTCCGCCGTGAGCGCCCGGCCCCCTCCGGCCCGGGCTCCGGAGGAATGGGGTGCGCGCCATGCCCGAAACACCCGTAGCCGCCGGACCGTTCGCGGTCCCCCGCCGCCGCACCCTGCTCCTCGGGGCGGCGGCGGGCGCGGCGGCCGGCCTCGCGCCGGGTACGGCGCGGTCCGCGGCTGCGTCCCCGTCGTCCTCCCGTTCCGCCGACGGCCGCCGCGTCGCCGTGATCGGCGCGGGGGTCGGCGGCCTCACCGTCGCCCACGAGCTCGTGGAACGCGGCTTCGCGGTGACGGTGTACGAGCGGCGCGCCGTGCCTGGCGGCAAGGCCCGCTCCCTGTACGTCCCGCACAGCGGCACCGGGGGCCGCCGGGACCTGCCCGGCGAGCACGGCCACCGCGGGGTGTTCGGCTTCTACCACAACCTCCCCGACACCCTCCGCCGCATCCCGTTGCCCGGCGGGCGCAGCGTCCACTCCCGCCTCACCGCCGTGCGGTGGGTCGACCTCGCCCGCGTCGCGGGGCGCCCGGACATCCCCGTCCCCGCCGACCGGTGGCTCCCGCCGTCGCTCTCCGATCCGAACCTGCTGATCGCCTCGCTCGGCGGCCTCCTCCAGGAAGCCGTGCGGCTGCCGCCGTGGGAGGCGCTGTTCTTCGCCAAGCAGGCGGTGATGCTCCTGACGAGCTGTACGGAACGCCGGTTCGGGCAGTGGGAGTACGTGCGCTGGTGGGACTTCATCCGGGCGGACGGGATGTCGGAGGACTACCAGAAGTTCCTCGGCGGTGGCGTCCAGCTCCTCCAGGCGCTGCGGGCGCCCGTCGCCAGCACCCGGACGTGCGGCCAGGGCATGGAGTCCATCCTCTACGACCTGACGGGCCGCGGCAGTGACGCCGGCGGCCCGTTCGACCGCGTCTTCGACGGGCCGACGAGCGAGGCGTGGCTCGACCCGTGGGCGGCCCACCTGCGGGCGCTCGGGGTGCGCTTCGCGTTCGGCCGCACGGTGGAGCGGCTCGACCTGCGCGGCGGCCGGATCGCCTCCGCCGCGGCCCGGACGGTGAGCGGCGCGACGGAACGCATCGACGCGGACTGGTTCGTGGTCGCCCTCCCCGCCGACCGGGCCGTCCACCTCTGGAACGCCGCCCTCCGGTCGGCCGACCCGCGGTTGGCGGCCATGGACGGGCTGCGGAACACCTGGTGCAGCGGCATCCAGTACTACCTCCGCGAGCAGGCCCCCGGCCTCCGGGGCCACGTCCTGCACGTGGACTCCCCGTGGAAGCTGGCGTCCATCGCCCAGTCCCGGGTCTGGGCGGCCCCCTTCGACCGCACCTGGGGCGACGGCCGGGTGCGGGAGTCCCTGTCGGTCGTGATCTCCGACTGGGAGACGCCGGGCATCCTCTACGGCAGGCCCGCCATGCGCTGCACCCGCGCCGAGGTGGCCCGCGAGGTGTGGGCGCAGATGAAGGCGCACCTCGCCGACCACGCGCCGCTGGACGACGCCCTGCTGGAGACCTGGAACCTGGACGAGGCGATCACCGAGGACGGGAGCGGCGGCCTGCGCGACGACGACCCGTTCCTGATGAACACCGCCGGTTCCTGGGACCTGCGCCCCGAGGCCACGACCGCCGTCGGCAACCTCTTCCTGGCCGCCGACCACGTCCGGACGTACAGCAACATCGACTTCG
The DNA here is from genome assembly GCF_020037025.1 of Streptomyces huiliensis. GTDB lineage: Bacteria > Actinomycetota > Actinomycetes > Streptomycetales > Streptomycetaceae > Streptomyces > Streptomyces huiliensis. The sequence continues at coordinate 13,549 of NZ_JAIQLH010000171.1, forward strand.
CCTCGATGGAGACGGCGAACGAGGCCGGCCGCCGGGCCGCCGGGGCGATCCTGGCCGCGGCGGGCGGCGGGCAGGAGGAGGTCCGGACCTTCCGGGGGTACGAGGCGCCGGAGTTCGCCGCGGCCAAGGTGCTGGACCGGGAGCGCTGGCGGAAGGGGCTGCGGCACGTCCTGGACGTCGGCTGACCGGAGCGCTCCGAAGGGTGGCGGAGCGACGGCACGAGAGGACGGGGAGTCGACGGGGACGACGAGGCGGCGGGACGGCGCGGACACCCTGTTCCCCTCCCGTACCCCCCGGCGTCACAGTGTCGCCATCGTCCCTTCGACCCGCCTCGCTGTCCTTGGAGCGCTTCGTCCCCCTTCCCACCCACACCCTCAGAGGTCACCTTGCCCATGGGAGAGATCGACCGCCGGCGGTTCCTGCAACTGTCCGGCGGCACCGCCGCGTTCACCGCGCTGTCCGGCAGCATCGCCCGCGCCGCCGCCATTCCGGCCCGGCGGAGCACCGGCAGCATCAGGGACGTCGAGCACATCGTCGTCCTCATGCAGGAGAACCGTTCCTTCGATCACTACTTCGGGTCCCTGCGGGGTGTGCGCGGCTTCGGTGACCCGCGGCCCGTCACCCTGCCCAGCGGGAAGTCCGTCTGGCACCAGTCGGACGGCAGGCGCGACATCCTGCCGTTCCGCCCCGAAGCCGACCACCTGGGCATGCAGTTCCTCCAGGACCTCAACCACGACTGGGCGGGCGGGCAGCGGGCCTTCAACAAGGGGCGCTACGACCAGTGGGTGCCGGCCAAGACGGCGACCACGATGGCGTACCTGACCCGCGAGGACATACCGTTCCACTACGCCCTCGCCGACGCGTTCACCGTCTGCGACGCGTACCACTGCTCGTTCATCGGGTCCACCGACCCCAACCGCTACTACCTGTGGAGCGGGTACACCGGCAACGACGGGAAGGGCGGCGGCCCGGTCCTCGGCAACGAGGAGGCGGGGTACGGCTGGACCACGTACCCCGAGCGACTGGAGAAGGCCGGGATCTCGTGGAAGGTCTACCAGGACGTCGGCGACGGCCTGGACGCCAAGGGGAAGTGGGGCTGGATCGGCGACGCCTACCGCGGCAACTACGGCGACAACTCGCTCCTCTACTTCAACGCCTACCGCGACGCCAAACCGGGCGACCCGCTGTACGAGAAGGCCCGCACCGGGACGGACGTCCGCAAGGGCGACGGCCTCTTCGACGTCCTCAAGGCGGACGTGAAGGCCGGCCGGCTGCCGCAGGTCTCCTGGATCGCCGCGCCGGAGGCCTACAGCGAGCACCCGAACTGGCCGGCGAACTACGGCGCCTGGTACATCGCCCAGGTGCTGGACGCGCTCACCGCCGACCCCGAGGTCTGGAGCCGTACCGCGCTGTTCATCACCTACGACGAGAACGACGGCTTCTTCGACCACGTCGTCCCGCCGTTCCCGCCGGCGTCCGCCGCCCAGGGCCTGTCCACCGCCGACCCCGGCCCCGACCTCTACAAGGGTGGCGTCGGCAAGACGGCGGGCCCCTACGGCCTGGGCCAGCGCGTGCCGATGCTGGTCGTGTCGCCGTGGAGCACCGGCGGCTTCGTCTGCTCCGAGGTCTTCGACCACACCTCGGTCATCCGGTTCATGGAGAGCCGCTTCGGGGTGCGCGAGCCCAACATCTCGCCCTGGCGGCGGGCCGTGTGCGGCGACCTCACCTCGGCCTTCGACTTCAGCCGGGCGGACGCCGAGCCCGCCGCGCTGCCGTCCACGGCCGGCTACGAGCCCCCGGACCGGCTGCGCCACCCCGACTACGTCCCGAAGCCGCCCGCGACCGGCGCCCTCCCCCGCCAGGAGCCGGGCTCCCGCCCCACCCGGCCGCTGCGCTACGCGCCCTTCACGGACGGGTCGGCCACGCCGGCCACCGGCCGGTTCACCCTCACGTTCGGCGGCGGCCCGGCGGCGGGCGCCCAGTTCCTCGTCACCTCGGCCAACCGCACGGACGGCCCGTGGACGTACACCGCGGAGGCCGGGAAGACGATCGCCGACACCTGGAACACGGCCTACTCCAAGGGCGTCTACGACCTCACGGTGCACGGCCCGAACGGCTACCTGCGGAGCTTCAGAGGCCCCGGCGGCACCGCAGGCCCCGAGGTCACCGCGCGTCACAACGCGGCCACCGGTGACCTCGACCTCGCGTTGACCCAGCACGGCACCGCCGACTGCCACCTGACCGTCACCGACGCCTACGGCGGCCCGGCCGAGACGCTGACCGTGCGGCCGGGCGCCACCGTGCGCCACACGGTACGGACGCGCGCGGGGAAGCGCTGGTACGACGTGTCGGTGGCGTCGGCCGACGGCGGGACGTTCCTGCGGCGCTTCGCCGGGCACGTCGAGACGGGCGCCTCCGGCGTGAGCGACCCGGCCCTCGCCACCCGCTGATCCCGCCGGCGGACGGGCGTCCGGCCGCTCTTCTGATCAGGGCGGCCAGACGCCCGTCCGCCACAGGTGCACGATGGCCCGTGCGATCCCGCGCGACTCCGGGTCCACCAGGGCGTCCGGATCGCCGCCCGCGGCGTCGAGGTCGTCGAGGAACCGCCCGACGGCTTCCCGGCCGACCTGCTCCAGCGTGGCGTCGTGGTACAGCCGGACGAGGCCGGACGCCCGCAGCTCGTCCTCGTCCCGCCCGGTCAGCCGGGCCGACAGGGCGACGAAGCCCGGATGATCCGTGTTCGCGGCGTTCATCCGCTTTCGCCCCTTCCCCCCGAAGGCTCCGCCCATGGCGCCGCCCATTCTGCGGGGCGCCTACGGGCGCGGAAAAGGGCGCGCGCGGCGGGGTGTTTCGGCCCCCGGTTCCCCCTTCCCTGCCACCGAAAGGACACGTCTGCCCGCCGGATTCCCGGGCATCCGCCAGGTGTCCGTCTTTCCTCACGTACGCAGCACGTCGTACGCGGCACACCGTACGCAGCACGTACCCGTAGCGCAGACGCACGGCACAAGGAGGCACCATGTCGCAGATCGAGGAATCCGTGGAAGTCGCCGTTCCGGTCACCACGGCGTACAACCAGTGGACGCAGTTCGAGGAGTTCCCGGAATTCATGGAGGGCGTGGAGCGGGTCGAGCAGCGCACGCCGACGCTGACGCACTGGGTGACCAAGACCGACGGCGTCCGGCGGGAGTTCGACGCGGTGATCACCGAGCAGATCCCCGACGAAAGGGTGGCGTGGACGACGGTCGAGGGTGACGTCCGGCAGGCGGGCGTCGTCACCTTCCACCGGCTGGACGCGGCCCGCACCAAGGTGATGCTCCAGTTCGACCACACGCCGGAGGGCGTGGTCGACACCGTCGGCGACAAGCTCGGGTTCGTCCGCCGGCAGGCCAAGGGGGACCTGGAGCGGTTCAAGAAGTTCATCGAGTCGCGCGGCCTGGAGACGGGCCGGTGGCGCGGCCGGGTCTGAACCGGCCGTGAGGAACGGCGAGGGGGCCGCGGTCCGAGGACCGCGGCCCCCTCGGGGGTCCTTGCGAAGGACGTCAGTCGCGGAACGCGTCCTTCGCCTTCTCCTTGGCGCCCCGCAGGTCGCCCTTGGCCTGGTCGGCCCGGCCCTCGGCCTCCTTGCTCTCGTTGCCGACGGTCCGGCCGGCCCCTTCCTTGATCTTGCCCTTGGTCTTCTCGGCCATCGCCTTGGCCTTTTCCTGAGCGCTCATCTCGATATCTCCTCGGTGTCCTCGGTGGTCCGTGGTCATTTCATCCCGGCGACTGCCCGGGCCGGCTCCCCGCAAACCCATCCGCCACCCGCGTTCCGAAGGCGTCCGGAACGCGCGCGAGTTCGGTCTCGAATCCGCATCGGCCCGGCATGAAGAAAGGAAGCGCGGATAAAAGCGAAAGCACTGGGAAGACGACACGTCGGAGGTTGATTTACATGGTTCCCCTTCTTCTCGTCCTGCTCCTCGCTCTGATCCTTTTCGGCGCCGGATTCGCCGTGAAGATTCTGTGGTGGGTCGCGGTGGCGGTGCTCGTCATCTGGCTGCTCGGCTTCCTCGTGCGCTCCGTCGACTCGGGCGGCGGCCGCAGCCGCTGGTACCGATGGTGATCTGCTGACATCACAGCCATCGTCGGCACCACAGCCATCACGGCCCCGTCCCCTCCGGGCCCGGCGGGACCTGTCCCCGCCGGGCCCCGGTGCTGTCCGGCCGGAATCCGGAGGGAGTCCGGCCGAAAATCGGCCTGCCAACAGGAATGTCCTGGCGAAGCAGGGGCAGAAGCCGGACTGACAAGCACAGTTGAAGGAGGGCGCACGTGACCAGCACGAGCGTGACGCAGACGGCCGGGGCCGCGCGGAGCGGTACTGCGGTGGGTGGGCCTCTCGGTGTGGATCTGCCGCAGGTGGAGGACGCGGGGGGCATCGACCCGCGCGACGCCCGGGCCCTGAACAAGCTCTTCCTGGACCGCCTGGCGGTCCTGGAGGAAGGTACGCACGAGTACCAGTACGTCCGGAACACCCTCATCGAGATGAACCTCTCCCTGGTGCGTTACGTCGCGGGCCGCTTCCGCGGCCGGGCGGACCAGATGGAGGACATCGTCCAAGTGGGCACCATCGGTCTGATCAAGGCGATCGACCGGTTCGATCTGACCCGTGAGGTCGAGTTCACCACCCTCGCCATCCCCTACATCACCGGCGAGATCAAGCGTTTCTTCCGTGACACCAGTTGGGCCGTCCATGTCCCGCGCCGACTCCAGGAGCTCCGGGTGGAGCTCGTCAAGGCCACGGAGGAACTCTCCGGCCGGCTCGGCCGCGCCCCGACGGTGAAGGAGCTGGCCGAGATCCTGGACCTGTCCGAGGACGAGGTCATCGAGGCCCAGGTCGCCAGCAACGGCTACTCGGCCCACTCCATCGACACCCCCGCCGAGCCCGGGCCGCGCGGCCACGACTCGTCGCGCTCGTGGTCGGAGCGGATCGGCTCCGTGGACGAGAACCTGGAGAAGGTCGAGGCGCTGCACGTCCTCAAGCCGCTGCTGAAGGAACTGGACGACCGGGAGCGTCTGATGCTGGAGCTGCGCTTCGGCCAGGAGATGACGCAGTCGCAGATCGGCGCGGAGCTCGGCATCTCCCAGATGCACGTCTCCCGGCTGCTCAGCCGCACCCTCGGCCGGCTGCGCAAGAAGATGCTCGCCCAGCAGTGACCCTCCGCCCTCCGGCGGCCGGTCCCACCGCGCGCGACGTCGCCCCTCACGGCCCCTGGGCCGGCGAGGGGCGCCGTCGTGCCCGGACGGTCCCGCGCGACGGGCCGGACG